>NZ_JAEHBX010000329.1:0-275 GCF_016483395.1 Bacillus cereus group sp. N21 | reverse complement strand
GTGATCAAGGGGGAAAACCTTTTAGTGAAGGTTTTGCGCTGGGGATTCAAAAAACATCTTATATGGCAGAAAATGAAAGTCGCACTCTTGGTACAAATGCTTATAAGTCTCTTGTAAATACGCTAAAATCCAATAATTTAGCATTTGCAGGTGTTCAAATGGCACAAGGACTTGCTACCGGGATTAAGAGTCAATATTCTGTAGTACGAGATGCCTTGCAGGGTTCTGTTACAGAGGCAATTGATGGTATTCGTTCTATTAAACCGGAAGAAATA
>NZ_JAEHBX010000328.1:0-275 GCF_016483395.1 Bacillus cereus group sp. N21 | reverse complement strand
AAATAAATCTCTCTTTTATTGCCATTTTCTTTTAAAGCGAATGCAATTAGCATCCCAATTGTAGATAATCCTGTTTTTGCTGTTTTCCCTTTCCCCTCAACCGTCTTATAGATTTTTGTGCTCTTTTTTAGAACTGTATTTAACGTGCTGCGGGGAATATTAAGCGCTTCGCACAGTTCTGATTGTGTAAAGTATAGCACAGGTTTGTTATTTGAATTCATGGATAAGAAAGTAATGATATCAGCTTCCCACTCGTGCCAATGACTACGTACACG
>NZ_JAEHBX010000327.1:0-275 GCF_016483395.1 Bacillus cereus group sp. N21 | reverse complement strand
AAAACTTTATGCATGTATAACATAGAAAACCACTTGTTCATTGATTTCTGTAAGAGATAGTTGATTGAACTACTCACCACTTAACGTCCTTACGGACTGTTTGAAGTGGGAAATTCCTAAGTAGGGGTCACTATACATGCCCATCAAGCTAAGCTTATATAAGTTTAATTTCATGTGAAATTTTTCTTTTTTCTAAAGATCTAATGTAAGTTCTTTAAAGATTTGCATACCAAATAAACCCTATCGGGTTTCAATCTTTTGGATTACGCTACATG
>NZ_JAEHBX010000326.1:0-276 GCF_016483395.1 Bacillus cereus group sp. N21 | reverse complement strand
GAGTAATCTCAGCCTCTTTTTTATTTTCCGCTATCCTTCTTCTCCTATTCATTAACTTTAAAATTACATAACCTTTACCAAATATTCACACCACATTAACGAAACATCTCTATAATAAAATATGTAAACGAGGTTCTACATATTTCTTATCTCTCATCTTCAATAAGATCCCTTAAAGAAATATGCGAACCGTTTGTTTTCTACTTTCTTTTAATTGTCTTTTAAAGTGTTTTGTTCTCATGTACAAAACCTTCAATAAGATGATATCCCTATGAA
>NZ_JAEHBX010000325.1:0-277 GCF_016483395.1 Bacillus cereus group sp. N21 | reverse complement strand
AAAGAATATACATGTTACTATGCAAAAGTGTTAGATGAGCATGCTAAATATGCTTTAGATGTTTTAGCAGATATGTTCTTTAATTCAACATTTGATGAGGAAGAACTGAAAAAAGAGAAGAATGTCGTATGTGAAGAAATTAAAATGTACGAAGACGCTCCAGATGATATTGTGCATGATATGTTAACGAAAGCGACATATGAAACGCATCCGCTTGGATATCCTATTTTAGGAACAGAAGAAACGCTTGATACGTTTACAGGTGATACACTACGTC
>NZ_JAEHBX010000324.1:0-277 GCF_016483395.1 Bacillus cereus group sp. N21 | reverse complement strand
AGAGCTTTTAAAAGCAGTAATGTAAGTTCATTAGTCAGCAATTGCAATTATATGTAAAAAAACATCATACAAATGATCTGTATATCAAGAATGAATTGATGTGCAGATCATTTGTGTGAGAAAAGTCCCTTTAGCATTATGAAGGGACTTTTTTAAATTTATACAGACTTGAGGTTCCATCACATCAACATCAAGTTAAAGCACTTTTAAAACATTAAAAAGTGCTTTTTATTTATTATAAATACGAATGTAAACTTTTTAATATTTGTTTACATTC
>NZ_JAEHBX010000323.1:0-279 GCF_016483395.1 Bacillus cereus group sp. N21 | reverse complement strand
CTCAAGAAGCGTTAGCTGAGAAACTAAACACGACAAGGCAAGCAGTTAGTAAATGGGAAAACGGTCAAGGTTTTCCTGAAACTGAAAAGTTAATAATGATTGGAAATGTATTTGAAGTCTCTCTTGATTACTTATTAAAAGAAACTGCCAAGCAAAGTAATGAAAAGGAAAATGGTTATTATGTAAGTAAGGAAATGGCGGAAGGGTATGTAGTGTATGGACAAAAAATTTCTAAATATATCGCATTAGGATTTAGCTTGCTTATTTTATCTACAATAC
>NZ_JAEHBX010000322.1:0-279 GCF_016483395.1 Bacillus cereus group sp. N21 | reverse complement strand
AAAAAATCCTGATGGAAAAAAGGTTCGTTTACCGATAGTTCCGGTTGTACAAAAGGATAACTATTGCGTTCCGACAAGTTTGGAAATGATGTTAGGGGTATGGGGAGAAAAACGTACGCAAGATGAAATTGCACAATATATTTTTGATGTAACAGGTTCTAAGTTTTCAGATACAGTTACATATATAGAAGAGCAAGGTTACGAATATCGTTATTTTCAAGGGAATGAGGAAAATTATAAGAGATTACTCAATCAAGGTATTCCCGTTTTATTAAGTAT
>NZ_JAEHBX010000321.1:0-279 GCF_016483395.1 Bacillus cereus group sp. N21 | reverse complement strand
GCAAAATGTGCAGATTTATTTTTCTTTTTCCAAATCTGATACATTAGATTACCATATTCATGTACCCAACGCATAATTGTTGTGGGATGAACGGAAATACCACGTTCCCTCATAATTTCAGACACATCACGATAGCTTAGAGAAAAACGACAATAGTAGCCAACGGCTACTAAAATAATATCTTTCTTAAACTGTTTTCCTTTAAAATATCTCATGTTATTGTGCTCCTACTCATTTTCCTAAAATGTAACGTGGTTTAGAGAACTTTGCAACAGAACC
>NZ_JAEHBX010000320.1:0-280 GCF_016483395.1 Bacillus cereus group sp. N21 | reverse complement strand
GCAGGAATTTCAATAATCGCCTTCTCAAGCGCTTTACGGTACTGCTCAACAAGCACAATTTTCCCCTCATCAGTAATAGCAATAATAGCAACTGCACCAGGGTGATTTACGATTTCACGTTTACTCATTTCTCCATTTGGTAATACTACATCATCAACACGAACTTTTATAACTCTACCATCAAAAATCGGCTCAGTTTTTACCGTTCTCTCTGCAAGATTACTCATACTATTTCATCTCCCTGTTCTATTTCCTATTCTTTCTTCATACATTTTACCAC
>NZ_JAEHBX010000032.1:0-59138 GCF_016483395.1 Bacillus cereus group sp. N21 | reverse complement strand
GAACACGGAAGTTAAGCTCTCTAGCGCCGATGGTAGTTGGGACCTTGTCCCTGTGAGAGTAGGACGTCGCCAAGCAATTAAAGCACGAGTCAATTGACTCGTGCTTTTTTGTATATTTTTATTTGGTATTAATATGTACAAATAAAAATGAGAAGTTAATTCTGTTGTATAAAATATAAACGTAGTGATTAAAGAAAAGAAATTTTGGCTAGGATAGTGAGGAAGCAAAAGAGTTGCAAATTTCTTTAATACGTATATAATTAAAGTCAAAGATAGTCAAAGTCAATAAAGGTGGCGGATAAATGAGAAATATATCTGATATCATTGAGCAATTTCTAAAGCAAGTTATTGACTTAAGCAATAATAATGTGATTGAGATTAAGAGAAATGAGATTGCGGATCGATTTGATTGTGTTCCGTCTCAAATTAATTATGTAATCAATACTCGCTTTACGTTAGAAAGAGGATTTGTAGTTGAAAGTAAACGAGGCGGAGGAGGTTACATTCGCATTATCAAAGTCAAATTGCATGACGATATAGACATTATTGATCAAATGCTTCATATGATCGAGCATAGTATTGCGCAAGGGAATGCGGAAAGTATCATTATACGATTAGTGGAAGAAGATATTGTGACCAATCGGGAAGCAAAACTTATGCTGAGCGTATTAGATCGATCTGTATTATTAATGGATTTACCTTCTAGAGATGAACTTAGGGCTCGAATATTATGCGCAATGTTAAGGACACTGAAATATAAATAAATACAGCTTTTGTTAAGAAATGTTTTTAGCGGTAATTCATTTTATAGTGGGACTTTTTACAGACAAGATTAAATGAACAAAATAATCTAGTGGTGTATAAAAAGTATCATGAGGTAGATCGTTCCTATTGTAAAGGTGGGGATATAAGATGACTTGTCAAAATTGTAATATAAGACCAGCAGCATTACATTATACAAAAGTAATAAACGGACAAAAGACGGAAGTTCATCTTTGTGAGCAATGTGCAGAGCAAAATGGCTATACGTCTTTCTTTCAATCACCACAATCTAGTTTTTCCTTCCATGACTTACTAGCTGGATTGCTACATGGAGAACCATCAATGTTTGAAAACCAAGAGGATAGTTTTTCAGATGCAAGAGTATTACGATGTTCAACTTGTAATATGACATATAAACAATTTGCAAAAGTAGGTCGCTTTGGATGTGCTTCTTGTTATGAGACATTTAAGGAACAACTAAAGCCAATGTTGAAGCGGCTTCATGGTGGTCATACACATCATTGTGGAAAAATTCCCGAGCGTATGGGAGGAAATATTCATCTAAAGAAAGAATTAGATGAACTAAAATTAAAATTAAAGCAATGTGTACAGAAAGAAGAATTTGAAAAAGCAGCTCAAACGCGTGATCAAATCCGAAGTATTGAAAATCAGCTTAGTGAGCATAGAGGGGGGGAATAGTTCTATGTCACTGGATCGTATTATGAATGAAGCAATTAGTCCGTGGATGAGGGGAGATGGCCCCGATTCTGATATTGTTTTAAGTAGTCGTATTCGTTTGGCTCGTAATTTAAAAGATTATCATTTCCCTATTATACAAACTGATGAAGAAGCTAAGCAGATTACTAATTTATTTCAAAAGAAGTTTGTAAATCAGAAAGTGAAATCCCTCGGGAATTTTGAACTATTAAAAATGAATGAACTAAAACCGCTTCAGCGAAGAGTTTTAGTAGAAAAACATTTAATTAGTCCTAATCTTGCTGGAACGGAATTTGGTACTTGTCTACTATCAGAAAGTGAACATATAAGTGTGATGCTTAATGAAGAAGATCATGTGCGAATTCAATGTTTATTCTCAGGGCTGCAATTATCAGAAGCACTGCAAAGCGCAAACAAAATGGATACATGGATTGAAAAAGCAGTTGAATATGCTTTTGATGAATCGCTTGGCTATATTACCAGTTGCCCCACAAATGTTGGTACGGGGTTACGAGCTTCTGTAATGATGCATTTACCAGCACTTGTTTTGACGAAACGGATAAATCGTATTATACAAGCAATTCAACAATTAGGTTTAGTCGTAAGAGGAATATACGGTGAAGGTAGCGAAGCCTTAGGTAATATATTTCAAGTTTCTAATCAAATGACATTAGGAAAATCAGAAGAAGATATTATAGCAGATTTAGAGAGTGTTGTTCATCAGCTTATACAACAAGAGAGAGTAGCTCGAGAACTAATTATGAAAAATTCAAGTATTGAACTTGAAGACCGAGTATATCGTTCTTACGGTGTACTGGCTAATAGTCGATTAATTCAATCGGCAGAAGCTGCTACTTGTCTGTCAGATATGCGGTTAGGTATTGATCTTGATTATATAAAAAATATATCAAGAAATATTTTAACAGAGTTAATGGTACTAACTCAGCCAGGAATTTTACAGCAATACGCAGGAGGTCCTTTAAGCCCAGAAGAAAGGGATTATCGAAGGGCGACATTAATCCGTGAAAGACTACGAATTGAACAAAATTGAGCGCAAGTAGGAGGCGATTTCTATGATGTTTGGAAGATTTACAGAAAGAGCACAGAAAGTATTAGCTTTATCTCAAGAAGAAGCAATTCGCATTGGGCATAATAATATTGGTACAGAACATATTTTACTTGGGCTTGTACGCGAAGGGGAAGGAATTGCAGCTAAAGCGTTAATTGCTCTTGGGTTAAGTCCAGAGAAGGTACAAAAAGAGGTAGAGGCATTAATTGGTCGTGGAACAGAGATGTCTCAAACTGTTCATTATACACCGCGTGCCAAAAAAGTAATTGAGTTATCAATGGATGAGGCACGTAAGCTAGGTCATTCTTATGTTGGAACGGAACATATTTTACTAGGGTTGATCCGTGAAGGTGAAGGTGTTGCAGCGCGTGTTTTAAATAACTTAGGCGTAAGTTTAAACAAAGCAAGACAACAAGTATTGCAGCTCCTTGGAAGCAATGAAGCTACATCAGGCCATCAAGGTGGTGCATCAGCAAATGCAAATACACCAACGCTTGATAGTTTAGCGCGAGATTTGACAGTTGTTGCACGTGAAGGACGCTTAGATCCTGTTATTGGCCGTAGTAAAGAGATTCAACGTGTTATTGAAGTATTGAGCCGTAGAACTAAGAATAACCCAGTATTAATTGGAGAACCTGGGGTAGGTAAAACAGCAATTGCTGAAGGTCTAGCACAGCAAATTGTAAATAATGAAGTTCCAGAAACATTACGCGATAAGCGTGTTATGACGTTAGATATGGGTACAGTTGTTGCTGGCACGAAATACCGTGGTGAGTTTGAGGATCGTTTAAAGAAAGTGATGGATGAAATTCGCCAAGCTGGTAATATCATTCTATTTATTGATGAACTTCATACATTAATTGGTGCAGGTGGTGCAGAAGGTGCAATTGACGCATCCAATATTTTGAAACCATCATTAGCACGTGGTGAATTGCAATGTATTGGGGCGACAACATTAGATGAGTATCGTAAATACATTGAAAAAGATGCAGCACTAGAAAGACGTTTCCAACCAATTCATGTTGACGAGCCAAGCTTAGAAGAATCGATTCAAATTTTAAGAGGGTTACGCGATCGTTACGAGGCGCATCACCGCGTTTCCATTACAGATGATGCAATTGAAGCAGCTGTAAAACTTTCGGATCGTTATATTACAGATCGTTTCTTACCTGATAAAGCAATTGACTTAATCGATGAAGCAGCTTCAAAAGTACGCTTACGTTCTTATACAACACCACCAGATTTAAAAGAACTTGAAGTGAAACTTGAAGAAATTCGAAAAGAAAAGGATGCAGCCGTACAGAGCCAAGAATTTGAAAAGGCAGCTTCTTTACGAGATATGGAACAACGTTTACGTGAAAAATTAGAGGATACAAAACGTCAGTGGAAAGAGCAGCAAGGAAAAGAAAATTCAGAAGTAACAGTAGAAGACATTGCAAATGTTGTTTCTACGTGGACGCGTATTCCGGTTTCTAAACTTGCACAAACAGAAACAAATAAATTATTGAATCTAGAATCCATTTTACATGACCGTGTAATTGGCCAAGATGAAGCTGTTGTCGCAGTAGCGAAAGCAGTGCGCCGCGCAAGAGCAGGTTTAAAAGATCCGAAACGCCCAATTGGTTCATTTATTTTCTTAGGACCGACTGGTGTAGGTAAAACGGAGCTTGCGCGTGCATTAGCAGAATCTATGTTTGGTGATGAAGATGCAATGATTCGTATTGATATGTCTGAGTATATGGAGAAACATTCTACTTCTCGCTTAGTGGGGTCTCCCCCAGGATATGTGGGATATGAAGAAGGCGGCCAATTAACAGAAAAAGTTCGTCGCAAACCATATTCTGTCGTGCTGTTAGATGAAGTAGAGAAGGCACATCCAGATGTATTTAACATTTTACTGCAAGTGCTAGAAGATGGGCGTTTAACAGACTCTAAAGGGCGTACAGTTGATTTCCGAAATACAATTGTTATTATGACATCTAACGTTGGTGCCGAAGCATTAAAACGTAATAAACATCTCGGTTTTAACGTACAAGATGAGAGTCGTGATTATTCAGATATGAAGGGTAAAGTAATGGATGAATTGAAAAAAGCATTTCGTCCAGAGTTCTTAAACCGTATTGATGAAATCATTGTTTTCCATATGCTTGAGAAAAAACATATTCAAGAAATTGTAACGCTTATGGTTAATCAATTAGTAAATCGGTTAAAAGAACAAGAGATTGAATTAGAGTTAACAAGTACAGCAATTGAAGCGATTGCTGATAAAGGATTCGATCGTGAGTATGGTGCTCGTCCACTTCGTCGAGCAATCCAAAAACATGTGGAAGATCGATTGTCAGAAGAACTTCTAAAAGGAGCAATTGAGAAAGGTCAAAAAGTTGTCTTTGACGCCGAAGGGGAATCATTTGTCATTCGCAGTGCAGAAAAGGTAAAATAAGTATAGACAAACAAGGAGGGCTAAATAATAGCCCTCTTTCTTGTACGAGAAGGATGTATGTTTATAGATGAAAGTGAAGTGAAGTAAAAACAAGATGGCTAAAAAGAAAACGAAATTTATATGTCAAGAATGTGGTTATCAGTCACCAAAATATATGGGTAAGTGCCCTGGATGTGGGCAATGGAATACGCTTGTCGAAGAGATGGAACAAGTTGTATCATCGCGTCGCATCAACTATGCAAATGCGATTCAAACGGAAGTAACAAAGCCAAGGCGTCTTACAGAAGTAGAAACAAAGTCAGAGGCACGGATTGAAACAAAATTCCAAGAATTTAATCGTGTACTCGGTGGAGGAATTGTTGACGGTTCCCTCGTACTTATTGGAGGAGATCCTGGAATTGGAAAATCAACCTTACTACTACAAATATCATCGCAATTAGCAGATTCTTCGTATGATGTATTGTATATATCTGGTGAAGAATCAGCAAAACAAATTAAACTTCGTGCAGATCGTCTACATGTAAATGGAAGCAACTTATTTGTTGTTTCGGAAACAGATTTACAGCGAATTGCGGCACATATCGATGAAATGAACCCTTCCTTTGTTGTCATTGATTCCATTCAAACTATTTATTTGCCAGAAGTAACCTCAGCACCAGGTAGTGTTTCGCAAGTACGTGAATGTACAGCGGAACTGATGAAACTTGCAAAAACGAAAGGAATTCCAATTTTTATCGTAGGACATGTAACGAAAGAAGGGGCAATTGCAGGACCGCGTATGTTAGAACATATGGTGGATGCGGTTCTTTATTTTGAAGGAGACCGTCATCATACATATCGTATTTTGCGAGCGGTTAAAAATCGCTTTGGTTCTACAAATGAGATGGGTATTTTTGAAATGAAGGAACTCGGTCTTGCGGAAGTATTAAATCCTTCTGAAATTTTTCTAGAAGAAAGACCTGTTGGAGTTGCTGGCTCTACAGTTGTTGCTTCTATGGAAGGGACAAGGCCTGTTTTAGTAGAAATACAAGCATTAATTTCTCCTACTAGTTTTGGAAATCCACGAAGAATGGCTACAGGGATTGATCATAATCGTGTATCGCTTATTATGGCAGTGCTAGAAAAAAGAGCAGGTTTATTATTGCAAAACCAAGATGCGTATTTAAAGGTTGCTGGAGGATTGAGATTGGATGAACCAGCAATTGATTTGGCAGTGGCTTTAAGTATTGCATCGAGTTTTCGAGATAAGTCAACTGCCCCGACCGATGCGGTAATAGGAGAAGTTGGGTTAACTGGAGAAGTAAGAAGGGTATCGAGAATTGAACAACGAGTACAAGAAGCGGCTAAATTAGGATTTCAGCGTGCCATCATCCCGCAAAAAAATTTAGGGGGTTGGACAATTCCTGAGGGGATTGAAGTAGTTGGTGTTTCTAATTTAGGAGAGGCGCTTCGTTTGACATTAGGAGGCTAGGCTATGGAAGAAAACAAGCAACGTGTCAAAAGTATGATTAATATTTTGCAGCTTGTTGCACCAGGGACACCTTTGCGAGAAGGCATAGATAATGTACTTCGTGCGCAAACAGGTGGCTTAATTGTCCTTGGGTATAATGATCAAATTAAAAGCATTGTTGATGGAGGATTTCACATTAATTGTGCATTCTCTCCCGCTAGTTTATACGAACTAGCAAAAATGGATGGAGCTCTTATTTTAAATGAGACGGGAAGTAAAATTTTAATTGCAAATGCACAGTTAGTTCCCGAGTCATCTATTGATTCCATTGAAACAGGAATGCGTCATCGCACAGCAGAACGTGTAGCGAAGCAAACAGGAAGTCTTGTTGTTGCTATTTCACAAAGACGTAACGTAATTACGCTATATCAGGGAGGTTTACGTTATACACTAAAAGACATAGGCGTTATTTTAACAAAGGCAAATCAGGCTATTCAAACTTTAGAAAAATATAAAGCAGTATGGAATGATGGTATTACGAACTTGGGTATTCTAGAATTTGAGGAAGTTGTTACGATGTCTGAAGTGGTCCACGTCCTACATAGTGTCGAGATGGTACTCCGTATTAAGAATGAAATTCTAAGTTATATTCATGAATTAGGAACAGAAGGTAGACTTATTCGTTTACAGCTTACTGAGCTGTTGGCTGATTTGGAAGCAGAGGCAGCATTATTAATTAAAGACTACTATCAAGAAAAGACGCAGGATCACTATCAAATTTTAAAAAAATTACAGGAACTTGCAAATGCACAGCTTTTAGAAGATAGTGATTTAGTGAAATTGCTTGGTTACCCAGGGCAAATGAGTTTAGAGGAAAGTGTTACACCGAGAGGATATAGGATTACAAGTAAAATTTCTCGGGTACCACCTCTTATTATTGAAAATTTGATCAATCGATTTAAAACATTGCAAGGCGTTTGTCGTGCAAGTATTAATGAGTTAGATGATGTAGAAGGAATTGGAGAAGTTCGGGCGAAAAAAATACGAGAAGGTTTAAAACGAATCCAAGAGCATTTATATATGAGTAGACACAATTAAGAATATTACATTGATTTCATAATATAACGACACTAGCACATTTTTGGTATATGATATGATATATTGGTAAATAAACCAATTTATAAAAAGACACGTCCGCTTTTGCATTCGGCGTTTTGATTAGCAAAACAATGGTTAATAATGAGTAGGAGGTGGTTGGATGTTAAAACGGATCGTACAGCTCTTCGTTCTAGTAATCGGAGGAGCGTTAGGGATTTATTTAATCCCGAAAGTTATTAATGTATTGGACATGGGTGCAATCCCGTTACTGGAGGGCTCGTATGTTCGTGCAATTATTGGTGCAATTATTTTATTTTTAACAACATTTTGGCTCGTAGATTATATTGTTCAGCTTATTAAACATATTGAGGAAGCTCTTGTAAAGGCGCCTGTAACAGATGTTTTATTTGGCACGCTAGGATTAATCTCAGGTCTTATTGTTGCGTATTTAATTTTGATACCAATTCGTGAATTTACAATTCCAGTCATTAGTACTGTATTGCAAATCTTCTTTACACTTCTACTTGGTTACTTAGGATTCCAGGTAGGATTTAAAAAGAGAAATGAATTGTTAGGATTATTTACACTACCACAACGCGGTGGCAAGAAGAAAAATAACAATAGTGATAATGAAGAGGCTGAAACGGAAACAGGAGTAGAGGAATCTTTTTCGCATTGGAAAATTCTTGATACTAGTGTAATTATTGATGGACGTATTGCTGATATTTGTCAAACGAAATTCCTAGAAGGAACGATTGTCATTCCTCAGTTTGTATTAGAGGAGTTGCAACATATTGCTGATTCTTCGGATGCATTAAAGCGTAATCGAGGACGTAGAGGATTAGATATTTTAAACCGTATTCAAAAAGAGATGCCAATTCCAGTAGAGATTTATGAAGGCGATTTCGAAGATATTCAAGAAGTGGACAGCAAGCTTGTGAAATTAGCGAAAGTAACTGGTGGTACTGTTGTCACAAATGATTTTAACTTAAATAAAGTTTCTGAACTACAAGGAGTAACAGTTCTAAACATTAATGATTTAGCAAATGCAATTAAGCCAGTTGTACTTCCCGGTGAAGAACTAAGCGTTTATGTTGTCAAAGATGGAAAAGAGCAAAATCAAGGTGTTGCTTATTTAGATGATGGTACGATGATTGTAGTAGAAGATGGTCGAGAATATGTTGGTTCACAACTTGATGTACTCGTTACAAGTGTACTACAAACATCTGCTGGTCGTATGATTTTTGCAAAGCGAAAATTACTAGAAAAAGCATTATAAGTAGAGGATTATTAGCATGTATACATTAATTATTCCGGCCGCGGGCCGAGGAAAGCGAATGGGTGCTGGTAAAAATAAATTATTTTTGCTTATTAATGAAGTGCCTATTATTGTGCATACATTACGTGTTTTTGAAAAAGATGAAGCATGTAAAAATATTATTATGGCAATTAATGAAGAAGAACGTTCCTATTTTGAAGGGTTAATACAGAGATATCCGATTCAAAAGAGTGTGCAGTTTATCCAAGGTGGGGCTGAAAGACAAGATAGTGTATATAATGCACTTCAATATGTGAAGCAAACCGAGTATGTTCTCGTACATGATGGAGCACGTCCGTTTGTAACGAATAAAATGACCCGTGATGTATTGATTGCAGCGAAGCAGAAAGGTGCTTCGATTTGCGCGGTACCTGTAAAGGACACAGTAAAACGGGTAGAACAAAATACAGTTGTTGAAACAGTTGAACGTTCTCAGTTGAGAGCCGTACAAACACCTCAAGGATTTTCTGTTCCACTTTTACTAGAAGCGCATCAAAGTGCAAAACAGGGATGTTTCCTTGGTACAGATGATGCAAGTCTTGTAGAACGTATTGGTAAGGAAGTGGGCGTAGTAGAGGGTAGTTATTACAATATTAAAGTGACAACGCCAGAAGATTTATTAATTGCTGAAAGTTTCTTGCGTGTTCAGAAGGGGTAGTAGAAAGAATATAAAGAAAAGCCCGGTTACTGCCGGGCTTTTCTTTATAGGTGCATAGATATAATATAGAATCATAACGTTCAGTAGTTTAGCTTGAGGAGGATGTAAAATGTTTCGAATTGGACAAGGTTTTGATGTACATGAATTTGCAGAAGGTAGACCGTTAATTATTGGTGGAATTACGATTCCGCATGAAAAAGGTTTGTTAGGTCACTCAGATGCAGATGTACTTTTACATACAATTGCTGATGCATGTTTAGGAGCAATTGCTGCAGGTGACATCGGAAAACATTTTCCAGATACAGATCCTGCCTTTAAGGATGCAGATTCAGCGGTGTTATTGCAAAAAGTTTGGGAGTTTGTGCGTGAACAAGGGTATGAGTTAGGTAATTTAGATTGTACAATTATTGCGCAGAAGCCGAAAATGGCACCACATATTGAAAATATGCGTAAGCGTATTAGTGAGTTATTAGAAACTTCTATAGGCAATATTAATGTGAAGGCAACAACAACTGAAAAATTAGGATTTACAGGAAGAGAAGAAGGGATTGCTTCTCAAGCAGTTGTATTATTACAGAAAAAATAGTTGTTTTTGATTCGTAAGATGGATAATCGGATTTTTTTGGTGTACAATTATAGAATGTGTTGACATTAAGAATGGAAGGTGTACCAATTATGGAAAAGCAAGTGAGAGTACGCTATGCGCCAAGTCCAACAGGACACTTACATATCGGAAATGCGCGTACGGCATTATTTAATTATTTATTTGCTCGTCATCAAGATGGCAAGTTTATTATTCGTATTGAAGATACTGATGTAAAACGTAATGTTGCTGGTGGTGAAGAAAGCCAATTAAAATACTTGAAATGGCTCGGTATGGACTGGGATGAAGGTGTTGATGTTGGTGGTGAATATGGACCATATCGTCAAACAGAACGTTTAGATATTTATAAAAAGTTATATGAAGATTTGCTAGAACGTGGTTTAGCTTATAAATGTTACATGACAGAAGAGGAATTAGAAGCAGAGCGTGAAGGACAAATTGCTCGTGGTGAAACACCTCGTTATGCAGGTAATCACCGTGATTTAACAGAAGAACAAATCAAGCAATTTGAAGCAGAAGACCGCATTCCAAGTATTCGTTTCCGTGTACCGGCTGACCGCGACTACACGTTTAAGGATGTCGTAAAAGATGAAGTTGCTTTCCACTCAAATGACTTTGGTGATTTCGTTATTGTGAAAAAAGATGGTATTCCAACTTATAATTTTGCAGTAGCGGTAGATGATCATTTAATGGAAATCACACATGTTCTTCGTGGCGATGACCATATCTCTAACACACCGAAACAAATGATGATTTATGAAGCATTTGGATGGGATATCCCACAATTCGGTCATATGACATTAATCGTAAATGAGAGCCGTAAAAAATTAAGTAAACGTGATGAATCTATTATTCAATTTATTGAACAATATAAAGCGCTTGGATATCTTCCAGAAGCGATTTTTAACTTTATCGCATTACTTGGTTGGTCACCAGTAGGGGAGGAAGAAATCTTCTCTAAAGATGAGTTTATTGAAATGTTTGATGCGGCACGTTTATCAAAATCACCTGCATTATTCGATTCTCAAAAACTAAAATGGATGAACAATCAATATATGAAAAAGCAAGACCTAGATGCTGTTGTTGCATTAAGCTTACCGCATTTAGTGAAAGCTGGTCGTGTAAGTGAAAACTTAAGCGAACAAGAACAGGTTTGGGTTCGTGGTGTAATTGCTTTATACCATGAACAAATGAGCTTTGGAGCTGAAATTGTAGAGCTTTCTGAAATGTTCTTCAAAGATCATGTAGACTATGAAGAAGAAGGACAAGAAGTATTAAAAGGTGAACAAGTACCTGAAGTACTTCGTGCATTTGCAGCAGGATTAGAAGCTTTAGATGAAGTAGAACCAGCAGCAATTAAGAAGGCAATTAAAGCTGTTCAAAAAGAAACAGGTCATAAAGGCAAAAATTTATTTATGCCAATTCGTGTTGCAACTACGGGTCAAACACATGGCCCAGAACTTCCAAACGCAATTGCACTTCTTGGAAAAGAAAAAGTTTTAAATCGTATTCGTAAAGTAATTGGTTAACATTTGACGAATTTAGAAATATAATAAGAATACTTAAAAACCTAATAAGGGAAAGCGACGAGAAGGAGAAGTAGAAAATCAGGCTTTTTACAGAGAGAACCACCTTTTGGCTGGAAGTGGTTTATAAGTGGATTTTTGAAATGCCCCTTCGAGTCTTCTGCTGAACAACGAAGAGTTTCGGGACGTCATAAGGACGCAAAGTAAGCAGAAGCGGTATAAACCGTTATCATGGATGAGTTTGAGGCTTTATTTGAGCCTAAACAGAGTGGAACCGCGCTTATAAGGCGCCTCTGTCAATATGACAGAGGCGTCTTTTTTTATACCATGTAAATAGGTATGGGTATAAGTTTTTGTACAGATGGATAAAGACTAGATAACAAACAAGGAAGTTAGCGATAAAGTGAACCTTTAATCAGTGGGGCTTCATTCCTCACTAATTATTAGCCTTCACCAATTGGGCCTTTACGGGTAATTCATCTCCAATCTAACTTCTTTTCTTTCACTGAATGATGAGGTGGAGGTAATACGGTCCACCAATAGCGGGGGAATCAGTTCACTCGGAATAGTAGTCCATAAAGGGGAGGGGACATCGATGTTTAAGAGGCTTCGAGAAGATATTGAAGTCGTTTTTGAACAAGATCCAGCGGCGCGAAATTATTTCGAAGTCATTTTAACTTACTCTGGATTACATGCAGTTTGGGCACACCGAATTGCACACGCCTTTTATAAACGAAATTTTTTCTTTATTGCGCGTTGGATTTCACAAGTTAGTCGTTTTTTTACTGGTATCGAGATTCATCCAGGAGCCACAATTGGTCGCCGTTTTTTTATTGACCATGGTATGGGAGTTGTTATTGGGGAGACATGTGAAATTGGAGACAATGTAACCATTTATCAAGGAGTTACATTAGGTGGTACAGGGAAAGAAAAAGGAAAAAGGCATCCAACAATTCAAGATAATGTACTTATTGCAACTGGTGCGAAAGTACTCGGATCCATTACGGTTGGAGAGAATTCCAAAATTGGTGCAGGGTCCGTTGTGTTGAAAGAAGTTCCTGCGCATTCGACAGTTGTAGGTATACCTGGTCGTGTCGTAATTCAGAATGGAGTAAAGGTAGGTCAGGAATTAAACCATTCGGATCTTCCGGATCCAATTTTTGATAAATTGAAAGTGATGGAAGCTGAGCTTGAGAAATTAAAAAAGCAACTTGAAGTAAAAGTGGAAAGGAAGGATGAAAATGACTATTCACATTTATAATACGTTAACGCGTCAGAAAGAGGAGTTTGTTCCTTTAGAAGAAAATAAAGTGAAGATGTATGTATGCGGGCCGACAGTATACAACTATATTCATATTGGAAATGCAAGACCGCCTATGGTATTTGATACAGTGCGTCGCTACTTAGAATATAAAGGGTATGATGTACAATATGTTTCTAATTTTACGGATGTAGATGATAAATTAATTAAAGCAGCAAATGAGCTAGGAGAGGACGTTCCAACAATTGCAGATCGCTTTGTTGAAGCGTATTTTGAAGATGTAACTGCATTAGGTTGCAAGCACGCTACAGTTCACCCTCGTGTAACAGAAAATATGGATATCATTATTGAGTTTATTGAGGAACTTGTGAAAAAAGGGTATGCATATGAATCAGAAGGAGATGTTTATTACAAAACGAAAGAATTTGAAGGCTACGGCAAATTGTCTCATCAACCAATTGCAGATTTGCGTCATGGTGCACGTATTGAAGTTGGAGAAAAGAAACAAGATCCACTTGACTTTGCATTATGGAAAGCTGCGAAAGAAGGAGAGATCTTCTGGGAGAGCCCTTGGGGGAAAGGTCGTCCGGGATGGCATATTGAATGCTCTGCAATGGCACGGAAATATTTAGGAGATACAATCGATATTCACGCTGGTGGTCAAGATTTAGCGTTCCCACATCATGAAAATGAGATTGCACAATCAGAAGCTTTGACTGGAAAAACATTTGCACGTTACTGGATGCATAATGGATATATTAATATTAACAATGAAAAAATGTCTAAATCATTAGGGAACTTCATTTTAGTTCACGATATTATTAAGCAATATAATCCGCAATTAATTCGCTTCTTTATGCTATCGGTTCACTATCGTCATCCAATTAACTTTAGTGAAGAATTATTACAGAATACGAATAATGGGTTAGAGCGTATTAAAACGGCATACGGTAATTTAAAACATCGCATGGAAAGCAGTACGGATTTAACGGATCATAACGAGAAGTGGTTAGCTGAAATGAAGAAATTCCAAGTTGCATTTGAAGCAGCGATGGATGATGATTTTAATACAGCAAACGCAGTAACAGAATTATATAACTTAGCAAACCATGCAAATCAATATTTACTAGAAGAACATACATCAAAAGCTGTGCTTGAGGCGTATGTAAAACAGTTTGAAACATTATTTGGCATCTTAGGATTAGAATTAACAAAAGAAGAATTACTTGATGAAGAGATTGAAGTGTTAATTCAAAAACGTATTGAAGCTCGTAAAAATCGTGATTTCGCATTATCAGATCAAATTCGCGATGATTTAAAAGAGCGCAATATTATTTTAGAAGATACAGCACAAGGTACAAGATGGAAAAGAGGATAAGCATGATTGATGCAAAGCAATTGAACAGCTTAGCGTTAGCCTATATGGGTGATGCGGTATATGAACAATATATCCGCTATCACCTCCTTCAAAAAGGAACAGTTCGTCCCAATCAACTACATCGTTTAGGGACAAGCTTTGTTTCAGCAAAGGCGCAGGCGAAAGTTGTTTATCATTTTTTAGAGACAGCATTTCTAACAGAGGAAGAAGAAGCGGTACTAAGAAGAGGACGTAATGCGAATTCTGGTACTGTTCCAAAAAATACGGATGTACAAACGTATCGCCATAGTACGGCCTTCGAGGCATTGCTCGGCTATCATTATTTATTGAACAATCGTGAACGATTAGAAGAGCTTGTATATAAAGCAATTGATGTATTAGAAGTAAAAGAAGGAGGCGCATCAACATGAGTAGTGAATACATTATCGGCCGTAACCCTGTAATTGAAGCGTTACGATCAGGGCGAGATATTAATAAGATTTGGATTGCAGAAGGTGCTGCCAAGGGACAAGTGCAAATTGTATTAGCGTTAGCGAAAGAGAATAAAATTATTTTACAGCATGCACCAAAGAAAAAATTAGATCAGCTTGTTGAAGGAAATCATCAAGGGGTGATTGCGCAAGTTGCGGCATATCAGTATGCGGAATTAGAAGATTTATTTGAGGTAGCTGCTAAGCGTAACGAAGATCCGTTCTTCTTAATTCTTGATGAAATTGAAGACCCACATAACCTAGGATCTATTATGCGTACAGCAGATGCAACGGGAGCGCATGGGATTATTATTCCAAAGCGCCGAGCAGTTGGGTTAACGGCATCGGTTGCAAAGGCTTCAACAGGGGCAATTGAATACATTCCAGTTGCTCGTGTGACAAATTTATCACGAACAATTGATGAGTTAAAGGAACGTGGTCTTTGGATTGCGGGCACAGATGCAAAAGGGAAAACAGATTATCGCAACTTAGATGGCAATATGCCGATTGGGTTAGTAATTGGTAGTGAAGGGAAAGGTATGAGCCGTATTATTGGTGAAAAGTGTGATTTCCTTATTCATTTACCGATGGTTGGTAAAGTTACATCCTTAAATGCTTCAGTAGCTGCTAGTCTGCTAATGTACGAGGTATATCGCAAACGTCACCAAATTGGTGAGTAAAAATGGACGATATTTTAATCGTTGACGGTTATAACGTTATTGGAGCTTGGAGAGACTTGAAAAAATTGAGGGATGTAGACTTACAGGCATCAAGGGACGCGCTAATTGATAAGATGGCGGATTATCAGGGCTATACAGGAACAAGAGTAATGATTGTATTTGATGCTTATACAGTTCAAGGTATTGAGAAGAAGATGAAGCAATCGCGTGTTGAAGTTATTTTCACAAGGAGAAATCAAACTGCTGATGAAAAAATTGAACAGCTCGCGATTGAGCTTCGTAACATTAATACACAAATTTATGTTGCAACTTCCGATTATACAGAACAGTGGGTTATTTTTGCGCAAGGAGCACTTAGGAAATCAGCCCGTGAACTAGAGATAGAAGTACAGGCGGTGGAACAACAAGTGCGCCATCAAACGCGAGAGGTAAAAGATAAACAACCAGCTATGCGAACGATATTTAGCAAGGATATTACAGAAAAGTTAGAAAAATTAAGGCGAGGAGAGCGTTGAACCATTGACGCTCTTCAAGCGCTTACTGTATAATATTTCTAAATAAATAGCGGTCGGAGGGATCAGAGTGGAAACAGGCTTCGTAAGTACCAACAACGTTACGTTTCGCGATTTAGAGGATGAGGCAATAGTTGAGTTAGTTCGAAAAGGTAATATTGATGCTCTTGAATATTTAATTCACAAGTACAAGAACTTTGTTCGCGCAAAATCAAGATCGTATTTTTTAGTAGGTGCCGATCGGGAAGATATTGTTCAAGAAGGTATGATTGGATTGTTTAAAGCTATTCGTGATTATAAAGAGGACAAGCTCTCTTCTTTTAAAGCATTTGCTGAATTATGTATTACTCGTCAAATTATTACTGCTATTAAGACAGCAACGAGACAAAAACATATTCCTTTAAATTCATATGTTTCTTTAGACAAACCGATTTACGATGAGGAATCTGATCGTACGCTATTAGATGTTATTTCAGAAGCAAAGGTAACTGATCCTGAAGAGATGATTATTAGCCAGGAAGAATATACCGACATAGAACTAAAAATATCTGAATTATTAAGCGATTTAGAAAGGAAAGTCCTTTCTTTATACTTAGATGGTCGCTCTTATCAAGAAATCTCAGAACAGCTAAATAGACACGTAAAGTCTATTGATAACGCCCTGCAGCGTGTGAAAAGAAAACTTGAACGATATATGGAAATGAGAGAAAATACAACTTTAAACTCATAGTATATGTCGCAGGAGGTAAAGTGATTCTCCTGTTTTCTTTTTGTAAGGTAGTAAGCGGCATGTCATTGACATTGTCTTTTATTGTATGATACATTTTTAGGGACATAATGTTACAAGGTTGGTGTAACAAATGAGGAAAAAAGTTGTACTCTCATGTGAAGAGTGTAAGAATCGAAACTACTCCACAATGAAAGATACGAGCTCAGTAGAGCGACTTGAGATAAAGAAGTTTTGTAAAATATGCAATATGCATACAGTTCATAAGGAAACAAAATAAATAATCGAAACAATACACTGGAGGTCCCGTAAATGCGTTTGACGAACTTTTTCGGCGATGTAGGTCGCGAAATGAAAAAAGTAAGTTGGCCTAAGAAAGATGAATTACTCCGTTCAACAGCTACTGTTATTGCGACAGTTGTGTTTTTTGCAGTTTTCTTTGCAGTAGTTGACATGGGTATTTCTTCTTTAATTCGGTTAATTCTTGGTTAGTTCTTGAATAAGAAGCACTTATCCATGATATAATGTTATTTATACGAACTGTGTAAAAGCCCGATGAACGGGTTTTTTCATTTGCACAAAAAAATGTACGTCAGGGAGGGAAGGACGCTCGTCCTAAATGAATGGAAAAAAGTTGGTATGTTGTCCATACTTATTCTGGATATGAAAATAAAGTAAAAGCAAACCTAGAGAAACGTGTAGAATCAATGGGAATGCAAGATAAAATTTTCCGTGTTGTTGTTCCGGAAGAAGTAGAAGTAGAAATGAAAAACGGAAAAGAAAAGTTAACAAAAAGAAAAGTATTCCCAGGTTATGTATTAGTTGAACTAATTATGACTGATGATTCTTGGTATGTTGTTCGTAATACACCAGGCGTAACAGGTTTTGTTGGATCTTCTGGGTCAGGTTCAAAGCCATCTCCTTTATTAGAAGAGGAAGTTGTTACCATTATGAAGCATATGGGAATGGACAATGAAGTGGTTGATTTTGACTTTGAACTTCATGAAACAGTGCGTGTAAATGAAGGGCCATTCGCGAACTATACAGGCGCAATCGAAGAGATTGATATGGAAAAACAAAAAGTAAGAGTGCTTGTAGACATGTTTGGTCGTGAAACACCGGTCGAGCTGGATTTCCATCAAATTGAAAAATTATAAAATGAAACTTGAAATGAATTGTAAAAAGTGATAATATCTTTTAAGTCAGTACGTCTTCGGTAACGGAGACGTTTTTTGAAAAGATTTTATCGTACAGATAAAATAAAAGTGGGAGGGCAAATCACTGCCCAATTGACCACATCACGGACTTAAGGAGGTGTGTCTCGTGGCTAAAAAGGTAATTAAAATGGTAAAACTTCAAATTCCTGCAGGTAAAGCTAACCCAGCTCCACCAGTTGGTCCAGCATTAGGACAAGCGGGTGTTAATATCATGGGCTTCTGTAAAGAGTTCAACGCTCGTACAGCAGATCAAGCTGGTCTTATCATTCCTGTTGAAATTACGGTATTCGAAGACCGTTCATTCACTTTCATTACTAAAACTCCTCCTGCTGCTGTTCTTCTTAAGAAAGTAGCTGGTATCGAGTCTGGTTCTGGTGAACCAAACCGTAATAAAGTGGCAACTGTTAAGCGTGATAAAGTTCGCGAAATCGCTGAAACTAAAATGCCTGACCTAAACGCTGCTAGTGTAGAAGCTGCAATGCGTATGGTTGAAGGTACTGCACGCAGTATGGGCATCGTAATCGAAGACTAATTCGATTTGTTTTTTGTAAAAAAGGTTGCGGGTCTGGAATTCCAATTCGCAACCTTTATTATCGTAAATGAGTATCGTTTTTAAATAAATGGATGGGCGCACATCCTCGGGGGTTCCCGGAATGAAGGCGTAAACGTGGGAGGTTATTCCGCTAAAACCACATTCAAGGAGGAAATAAACATGGCTAAAAGAGGTAAAAAGTACGTAGAAGCTGCGAAGCTTGTTGATCGTGCAACTGCATACTCTGCAACAGAAGCAGTAGAATTAGTAAAGAAAACAAACACAGCTAAATTTGATGCAACTGTAGAAGCTGCATTTCGTTTAGGTGTTGACCCTAAGAAAGCTGACCAACAAATTCGTGGTGCAGTTGTTCTTCCACACGGTACTGGTAAAGTTCAACGTGTATTAGTATTCGCTAAAGGCGAAAAAGCAAAAGAAGCTGAAGCTGCTGGCGCTGACTTCGTAGGTGATACTGATTACATCGGCAAAATCCAACAAGGTTGGTTCGATTTCGATGTAGTAGTAGCAACTCCTGACATGATGGGTGAAGTTGGTAAACTTGGTCGTGTATTAGGACCTAAAGGTTTAATGCCGAACCCTAAAACTGGAACAGTTACTTTCGATGTAACAAAAGCTGTTAACGAAATCAAAGCTGGTAAAGTTGAATACCGCGTTGATAAAGCTGGTAACATCCATGTTCCAATCGGTAAAGTATCTTTCGAAGATGCTAAACTAGTAGAAAACTTCAAAACAATTGCTGACACGCTGTTAAAAGCTAAACCAGCTGCTGCAAAAGGTACTTACATGAAGAACGCAACTGTTGCTTCTACAATGGGACCTGGCGTACGTGTAGACGTTTCTACAATCGCGTAAAAATTGGAAGTTGACTTCATAAAGAAGTTTTAATATAATCATTTATGTTGTGAATTTAAATAGTGTACCGTAGACAGTGGGTGCCAACTTGGCTTAATTTCCCACCTAGGTGTTAATATACGAAACGGAATTTTTTCTGTGACTATATGCCTCCATGTCTACAATTGGGCATGGGGGTTTTTTAGTGCACTGTCGGTACATCTTCTATATAATCTACAGGAGGTGTAATAACATGAGCAAAGCAATCGAAACTAAACAACAAGTTGTAACTGAAATCGCTGAAAAACTTCGCGAAAGTAAATCTACAATCGTTGTTGACTACCGTGGTTTAACAGTTGCTGAAGCAACAGAATTACGTAAAAACTTACGTGAAGCTGGCGTTGAGTTCAAAGTTTACAAAAACTCTTTAACTCGTCGTGCTGCAGAATCTGTTGAAATGGCTGGGTTAAACGAATTCTTAACAGGACCAAACGCAATCGCGTTCAGTAACGAGGATGTAATTGCTCCTGCGAAAGTTTTAAACGACTTCGCTAAAGATCATGAAGCTTTAGAAATTAAAGCAGGCGTAATCGAAGGTAAACTTGTATCACTTGATGAGGTTAAAGCTATCGCTACTCTTCCATCACGTGAAGGCTTACTTTCTATGCTTCTTAGCGTTCTTCAAGCTCCAATGCGTGGTCTTGCAATCGCTACTAAAGCAGTTGCAGATCAAAAAGAAGAGCAAGGCGCTTAATTTTCAAAAGATAATTACGTGTTATCGATAAAACAATAAGAACCTAATTAAGGGAGGATATTTACAATGACTAAAGAACAAATCATTGAAGCAGTTAAATCTATGACTGTATTAGAACTTAACGACTTAGTAAAAGCTATCGAGGAAGAATTCGGCGTAACTGCTGCTGCTCCTGTAGCTGTAGCTGGTGGCGCTGGTGAAGCTGCTGCTGAGCAAACTGAATTTGATGTTGTACTTGCTAGCGCAGGCGCACAAAAAATCAAAGTTATCAAAGTTGTTCGTGAAATCACTGGTCTTGGCTTAAAAGAAGCTAAAGAAGTAGTTGACAACACTCCAAAAGCAGTTAAAGAAGGCGCTTCTAAAGAAGAAGCTGAAGAAATCAAAGCTAAACTTGAAGAAGTTGGCGCTTCTGTAGAAGTTAAGTAATTAACTTTTGAAGCTATAAAAAAGCTCGCTCTTATGCGGGCTTTTTTTTTAACTGTAAAGAAGAGAGGTGGCCATATGGCAGACCATTATTTTTCTAATGACCCTTCGAGCAAAAGTGATCGTAAACGATGGGAATATACATTGCGAGGATCTCAATTTGCTTTTTTATCTGACCATGGGGTGTTTTCGAAAAACGAGGTGGACTTTGGTTCTCGTCTTTTAATTGAAGCGTTTCAAATGCCGGATATTAAAGGTGACGTATTAGACGTGGGATGTGGATACGGTCCAATCGGTTTGTCGTTAGCGAAAGAGTTTCAAGAGCGTAGCGTTCACATGGTGGATGTGAACGACAGGGCACTTGGACTTGCAAAAGAAAATGCTGCTAATAACAAAATTGAAAACGTTCGTATTTTTCAAAGTAGTGTCTATGAAAATGTAGATGGCAAGTATGCTGCTATTCTATCTAATCCTCCAATTCGTGCTGGTAAGCATATCGTGCATGAGATTTTAGAAAAAGCTGCCCTTCATCTAGTGTCGGGTGGAGAGCTTTGGATTGTTATTCAAAAGAAACAAGGTGCACCATCTGCGCTTAAAAAACTAGAGGAAACATTTTCTGAAGTTGAAGTTGTAGAAAAGAAAAAAGGATATTATATCATAAAATCAAAAAAACGTTGACGGTTATTTTTGGCTATGTTAACATTATACAATGCCAATATATGATTTTCTGCGTTGAGAACGATGTATATTTTTGCTTCTCTTGGAAAAGATAGTAAAATCAGCAGATGATGAAACAGAATGATGGTTTTCTTATAGAAGCCATTTTTCTTTTTTGAGCAGGTAGAAAGACTCAACGTATCTATCTTTGAGAGAAAAAAGCTGCGCTACTGGCGTTAGCTATATTTATTTGTGATTTTGCACAATTTTTTTGTGCATTTATAATACTCATGATTTGAGGGGTGAAGCAGTTGACAGGTCAACTAGTTCAATACGGACGCCACCGCCAACGAAGAAGTTATGCCCGTATTAGTGAAGTATTAGAGTTACCAAATCTTATCGAAATTCAAACCTCTTCTTATCAGTGGTTTCTTGATGAGGGTTTGCGAGAAATGTTCCAAGACATTTCTCCGATTGAAGACTTTACGGGAAATCTATCGCTTGAATTTATCGACTACAGCTTAGGTGAACCTAAATACTCTGTAGAAGAATGTAAAGAGCGTGATGTGACGTATGCAGCACCACTTCGTGTGAAAGTTCGTCTAATCAATAAGGAAACTGGTGAAGTAAAAGAACAGGATGTGTTCATGGGAGATTTCCCACTCATGACAGAGACAGGAACATTCGTAATTAACGGTGCAGAACGTGTTATCGTTTCCCAGTTAGTTCGCTCTCCAAGCGTATACTATAGTGGCAAAGTGGATAAAAACGGAAAACGTGGTTTTACTGCTACTGTAATTCCAAACCGCGGAGCTTGGTTAGAGTATGAAACAGATGCTAAGGATGTTGTATATGTGCGTATCGACCGTACGCGTAAACTTCCTGTAACTGTTTTGTTACGCGCATTAGGGTTTGGCTCTGATCAAGAAATCACCGAGCTTTTAGGTGATAACGAATACTTAAGCAATACGCTAGAAAAAGACAACACAGATAGCACAGAAAAAGCATTGCTTGAAATTTATGAGCGTCTACGCCCAGGTGAACCACCAACAGTAGAAAATGCGAAAAGCTTGCTTGTTTCTCGCTTCTTTGATCCGAAGCGCTACGATTTAGCAAATGTAGGTCGTTACAAGATCAACAAAAAGTTACACATTAAAAACAGATTGTTTAACCAACGCTTAGCTGAAACATTAGTAGATCCAGAAACTGGAGAAATTTTAGCGGCAGAAGGAACAATCTTAGACCGTCGTACACTAGATCGCATTTTACCTTACTTAGAGAAAAACATTGGATTCAAGACAGCGAAACCAATGGGTGGAGTGGTAGAAGGCGATGTTGAGCTGCAATCGATTAAGATTTATGCTCCAGAGTCAGACGGTGAACGTTCTATCAATGTAATTGGGAATGCAAATATCACTCGTGACGTAAAACACATCACACCAGGTGATATCCTTGCTTCTATTAGCTACTTCTTTAACTTACTATACAAAGTAGGGGATACAGATGATATTGACCATTTAGGAAACCGTCGTCTTCGTTCTGTAGGGGAGTTATTACAAAACCAATTCCGCATCGGTCTTTCTCGTATGGAACGTGTTGTTCGTGAGAGAATGTCGATCCAAGATACAAATGCAATTACACCGCAAGCGTTAATTAACATTCGTCCGGTTATTGCATCTATTAAAGAGTTCTTCGGAAGTTCTCAGTTATCTCAGTTCATGGACCAAACAAACCCATTAGCAGAGTTAACACACAAACGAAGACTATCCGCATTAGGACCTGGTGGTTTAACGCGTGAGCGTGCAGGCTTTGAAGTACGTGACGTTCACTACTCTCACTATGGTCGTATGTGTCCAATCGAAACGCCAGAGGGACCAAACATCGGTTTGATCAACTCATTATCTTCATTCGCGAAAGTAAATGAGTTTGGTTTCATTGAAACACCATACCGTCGTGTTGATCCAGAAACTGGACGTGTAACGGGCCATGTTGATTACTTAACAGCAGATGAAGAAGATAACTATGTTGTAGCCCAAGCGAACATGAAATTATCTGAAGAAGGGGAATTCCTTGATGAAGATATCGTAGCTCGTTTCCGTGGTGAAAACATTGTCACAAATAAAGAACGTATCGATTACATGGATGTATCTCCAAAACAAGTAGTGTCCGCAGCGACAGCTTGTATTCCGTTCTTAGAAAACGATGACTCCAACCGTGCACTTATGGGTGCGAACATGCAACGTCAGGCGGTTCCGTTAATGAATCCGGAATCTCCGATTGTAGGTACAGGTATGGAGTACGTATCAGCAAAAGACTCAGGAGCTGCAGTAATCTGTAAACATCCTGGTACTGTTGAGCGCGTAGAAGCACGTGAAGTTTGGGTACGTCGCTATGTAGAAGTTGACGGTCAAAAAGTAAAAGGCGATTTAGATCGCTACAAAATGTTGAAATTCATTCGTTCTAACCAAGGAACTTGTTACAATCAACGTCCAATTGTAAGTGTTGGAGATCAAGTTGTAAAAGGTGAAATCCTTGCGGATGGTCCTTCTATGGAAAAAGGTGAACTAGCACTTGGACGTAACGTGCTTGTTGGCTTTATGACATGGGATGGTTATAACTACGAGGATGCAATCATCATGAGTGAGCGCCTTGTAAAAGATGATGTGTACACTTCTGTCCATATTGAAGAATATGAATCGGAAGCTCGTGATACGAAGCTTGGACCAGAAGAAATTACACGTGATATCCCGAATGTTGGGGAAGATGCACTTCGTAATCTTGACGAGCGCGGTATTATTCGCGTCGGTGCTGAAGTAAAAGATGGAGATCTACTTGTTGGTAAAGTAACGCCAAAAGGTGTAACAGAATTAACAGCAGAAGAACGTCTATTACATGCAATCTTCGGTGAAAAAGCACGTGAAGTACGTGATACATCACTACGTGTACCACATGGTGGTGGCGGTATTATCTTAGACGTAAAAGTATTCAACCGTGAAGATGGCGATGAATTGCCACCAGGTGTGAACCAACTTGTACGTGCATATATCGTTCAAAAACGTAAAATTTCTGAAGGTGACAAGATGGCCGGTCGTCATGGTAACAAAGGTGTTATCTCTCGTATTTTACCAGAAGAAGATATGCCTTACTTACCAGATGGCACGCCAATCGATATCATGTTGAACCCATTAGGGGTACCATCTCGTATGAATATCGGTCAGGTATTAGAGCTTCATCTTGGTATGGCAGCAAGATACCTTGGCATCCATATTGCAACGCCAGTATTCGATGGTGCTCGTGAGGAAGACGTATGGGGTACAATCGAAGAAGCTGGTATGGCAAATGATGCGAAAACAATCCTTTATGATGGACGTACTGGTGAACCATTCGACAATCGCGTATCTGTTGGTGTCATGTACATGATCAAACTTGCGCACATGGTTGACGATAAACTTCATGCTCGTTCTACTGGACCATACTCACTTGTAACGCAGCAACCTCTTGGAGGTAAAGCTCAGTTCGGTGGACAGCGTTTCGGTGAGATGGAGGTTTGGGCACTTGAAGCTTACGGTGCTGCTTATACTCTTCAAGAAATCTTAACAGTGAAGTCTGATGATGTTGTTGGACGTGTTAAGACGTACGAAGCAATTGTTAAAGGTGAAAATGTTCCAGAACCAGGCGTTCCAGAATCATTCAAAGTATTGATTAAAGAACTGCAAAGTTTAGGTATGGACGTTAAAATGATGTCTAGTGACGATACAGAAATTGAGATGCGTGATACGGAAGATGATGATCATCAATCAGCAGACAAATTGAATATCGAAGTTGAGACAACTAAGGAATAATTGGGATAACCTGTAGACTAAAAGGGAGGTAGGCCCCTTGATAGATGTAAATAACTTTGAATATATGAAGATTGGACTTGCTTCACCTGACAAGATTCGTTCTTGGTCATACGGTGAAGTTAAGAAACCAGAAACGATTAACTATCGTACGTTAAAGCCTGAAAAAGATGGCTTGTTCTGTGAGCGTATTTTCGGACCACAAAAGGACTGGGAATGTCATTGCGGAAAATATAAACGTGTACGTTATAAAGGTGTAGTTTGTGATCGATGTGGCGTTGAAGTAACGCGTGCAAAAGTTCGTCGTGAACGTATGGGCCATATCGAATTAGCTGCTCCTGTATCTCATATTTGGTATTTCAAAGGTATCCCGAGCCGCATGGGACTTGTCTTAGACATGTCCCCTCGCGCGCTTGAAGAAGTAATTTATTTCGCTTCTTATGTTGTAACAGAAAGTGGAGATACACCACTTGATAAGAAGCAATTACTTTCTGAAAAAGAATACCGTGCATATCGTGATCGATATGGTAGCACATTCCAAGCTGCTATGGGTGCAGAAGCAATTAAGAAGCTATTACAAGACATCGATTTAGATAAAGAAGTAGACTTCTTAAAAGAAGAATTAAAAACAGCACAAGGACAACGCCGTACTCGTGCTATTAAACGTCTAGAAGTATTAGAAGCATTCCGTAACTCTGGAAATGAGCCATCTTGGATGATCTTAGATGTTCTTCCAGTTATCCCGCCAGAACTACGCCCAATGGTACAGTTAGATGGTGGACGTTTTGCAACTTCTGACTTAAATGATTTATATCGTCGTGTAATTAACCGTAATAATCGTTTAAAACGTCTATTGGACTTAGGTGCACCAAGCATCATCGTTCAAAACGAAAAACGTATGTTACAAGAAGCTGTAGACGCATTAATCGATAATGGTCGTCGTGGCCGTCCAGTTACTGGACCAGGTAACCGTCCATTAAAATCACTATCTCACATGCTTAAAGGTAAACAAGGACGTTTCCGTCAAAACTTATTAGGTAAACGTGTTGACTACTCTGGCCGTTCTGTAATCGTTGTAGGACCGAACTTAAAGATGTATCAATGTGGATTACCGAAAGAGATGGCGCTTGAACTGTTCAAACCTTTCGTTATGAAAGATTTAGTGGAAAAAGGATTAGCACACAACATTAAGAGTGCGAAGCGTAAAATCGAGCGTGTACAACCTGAAGTTTGGGATGTTTTAGAATCTGTGATTAAAGAACACCCTGTACTTCTAAACCGTGCTCCAACGCTTCACCGTCTTGGTATTCAGGCGTTCGAACCTACATTAGTAGAAGGACGCGCAATCCGTCTTCATCCACTTGTATGTACTGCATACAACGCGGACTTTGATGGTGACCAAATGGCGGTTCACGTTCCGTTATCATCAGAAGCTCAAGCGGAAGCTCGTCTTCTTATGTTAGCGGCACAAAACATCTTGAACCCGAAAGATGGAAAACCAGTTGTTACTCCATCTCAGGATATGGTATTAGGTAACTACTACTTAACACTTGAGCGCGAGGGTGCAATTGGTGAAGGTATGGTGTTCAAAGATGCAAATGAAGCATTGCTTGCATATCAAAATGGATATGTACATCTGCACACACGTGTTGCAGTTGCTGCAAGTTCAGTAAACAACGAAACATTTACTGAAGAGCAAAAGAGCAAACTTCTATTAACAACAGTTGGTAAATTAATGTTTAACGAAATCTTACCGAAGTCGTTCCCTTATATTAACGAACCGACAAATTCAAACCTTGAAAAAGAAACACCAGCGAAGTATTTCGTTGAAAAAGGTGCGAACATTAAAGAGATTATCGCTAGTCGTGAAGAAGTGGCGCCATTTAGCAAGAAAATCCTTGGAAATATCATTGCGGAAGTATTTAAACGTTTCCAAATTACGGAAACATCTCGTATGCTTGATCGCATGAAAAACTTAGGATTTAAATATTCTACAAAAGCTGGTATTACAGTTGGGGTAGCGGATATTCTTGTATTAGGTGAAAAAGATGAAATTCTCCACGAAGCACAAGCAAAAGTGGATAATGTAATTAAACAATTCCGTCGCGGTTTAATCACGGAAGAAGAACGTTACGATCGTGTTATCTCTATTTGGAGTAATGCGAAAGATGTTATCCAAGGAAAACTGATGAAATCCTTGAATAAGCGCAATCCAATCTTCATGATGAGTGATTCTGGTGCCCGTGGTAACGCATCGAACTTTACTCAGCTTGCTGGTATGCGTGGTTTGATGGCAAACCCATCTGGTCGTATCATTGAACTTCCAATCAAATCAAGTTTCCGTGAAGGTTTAACAGTACTTGAGTACTTCATCTCTACGCATGGTGCGCGTAAAGGTCTTGCCGATACAGCACTTAAAACTGCCGATTCTGGTTACTTAACACGTCGTCTTGTAGACGTTGCACAAGATGTAATTGTCCGTGAAGATGATTGTGGAACAGATCGTGGTTTACTAATTGGTGCGATTAAAGAGGGTAATGAAGTTATTGAGTCATTATATGACCGTCTTGTTGGACGTTTTGCAAGAAAAACTGTAAAACATCCTGAAACAGGTGAAGTATTAGTTGGTGAAAACCAATTAATTACTGAAGATATCGCTCATATCGTTGAAAATTCGGGTGTTGAAACTGTAAACATTCGTTCAGCGTTTACATGTAATACTCGCCATGGTGTATGTAAGAAGTGTTACGGTCGTAACTTAGCAACTGGTACAGACGTAGAAGTAGGAGAGGCGGTAGGTATTATCGCAGCTCAATCTATCGGTGAGCCAGGTACACAGTTAACGATGCGTACGTTCCATACAGGTGGGGTTGCCGGGGATGATATCACACAAGGTTTACCTCGTATCCAAGAGATCTTCGAAGCTCGTAATCCGAAAGGTCAGGCAGTTATCAGTGAAATCGACGGTGTTATCGCAGCGATCAACGATGTTAAAGATCGCCAAGAAGTAGTTGTACAGGGTGAAGTTGAAGCTCGTACGTATGCTATTCCTTACGGTGCTCGTCTGAAAGTAACTCCAGGACAGCCTATCAGTCACGGAAAAGAGTTAACAGAAGGTTCTATTGATCCGAAAGAATTATTAAAAGTAACTGATATTACAGCAGTTCAAGAATACTTACTACGTGAAGTTCAAAAAGTATACCGTATGCAAGGGGTAGAAATTGGTGATAAGCACGTAGAAGTAATGGTTCGCCAAATGCTTCGTAAAGTTCGCGTAAGCGATGCTGGTGAAACTGATGTATTACCAGGAACGTTACTAGACATCCATCAGTTCACTGATGCGAATGCGAAGGTGTTACTATTAGGTAAACAACCAGCAACGGCTAGACCGGTTCTTCTTGGTATTACAAAAGCTTCACTAGAAACAGATTCATTCTTATCTGCAGCATCGTTCCAAGAAACAACTCGTGTTCTAACAGATGCAGCAATTAAAGGAAAACGTGATGAACTTCTAGGATTGAAAGAGAATGTTATTATCGGTAAACTTGTTCCTGCTGGAACAGGTATGAATCGTTATCGCAAAGTGGATCTTGTGAAAACAACACAAGATGACATGAATGTAGAAAACGATGAAGTTTATGTGGAACAGTAAAATTTTCCGTCGTAAATTTTGTATAAAAACAGATAATCCTAGTTGACATTATATGAGTCAAAATGTTACTATAAGCAAGGTTGCTCCTGAACGATGCTTTGGAGGATATGTATATGTCTTATCAAAAAGTGTCAACTGCTGAAAATGTAGTCGTTGGTCATAAACGAACATTGGAAGCAATCAAAAATGGTACAGTTAAAGAAGTTGTCATTGCAGAAGATACTGACATGCGGTTAACCCATGTTATTACTCGTACTGCATTGCAATATAACGTACCCATAACCAAAGTTGAATCAATTCGTAAACTTGGAAAAGTTTCGGGGATTCAAGTGGGAGCTTCAGCAATAGGAATAATAAGTTAAAACTGTTTTTGTGAGGAGAGAGCATTTGCTCTTCCTTGCAAAAACTTTGTTTTCAACTAATAATGAACCACCTGGATATGTGGTCATACAAACATGCGAAGGGAGGATAAATCAAATGCCTACTATTAACCAATTAGTGAGAAATGGTCGTACTGATAAAGTATGGAAATCTAAATCACCTGCGTTAAACAAAGGTTTCAACTCTTTAAAGAAAAAATCAACTGATATCTCTGCACCTCAAAAACGTGGTGTGTGTACTCGTGTTGGTACAATGACTCCAAAGAAACCGAACTCAGCGTTACGTAAATACGCTCGTGTACGTTTAACAAATGGTATCGAGGTTACAGCTTACATCCCAGGTATCGGTCATAACCTACAAGAGCATAGCGTAGTATTAATTCGCGGTGGTCGTGTAAAGGATTTACCAGGGGTACGTTACCACATCGTTCGTGGTGCGCTTGATACAGCTGGTGTTGACAAACGTATGCAAGGACGTTCTAAATATGGTACTAAGCGACCAAAACCTGCTAAAAAATAATAAACTTAAAATGAAAGGAGGAACTCAATATGCCTCGTAAAGGACCTGTTGCGAAACGTGACGTGTTACCAGATCCAATGTACAATTCTAAACTTGTAACACGCCTAATCAACAAAATGATGGTTGACGGTAAAAAAGGTAAATCTCAAACAATTCTTTATAACGCGTTCGATATCGTTCGTGAACGTGCTGGTAAAGAGCCTATGGAAGTATTCGAGCAAGCTCTTAAGAACATCATGCCTGTTCTTGAAGTACGTGCTCGTCGTGTTGGTGGTGCTAACTACCAAGTTCCAGTTGAGGTTCGTCCAGAACGCCGTACAACTTTAGGTCTTCGCTGGTTAGTAAACTATGCTCGTCTTCGTGGTGAAAAAACTATGGAAGAGCGTCTAGCTTACGAAATCTTAGATGCAGCTAACAACGCTGGTGCATCTGTTAAGAAACGTGAAGACACTCATAAAATGGCAGAAGCTAACAAAGCATTTGCTCATTACCGTTGGTAGGATTCAACGTAAAATAAATGTATGCATAAACCGCTTTATTTGTCGCTTATGGAAGTGTGGAGAGGGAGAATGCCTCTCCCTTTCGTTGGGCGCTCGTTTTACATAATGAGGGTACTGGACACTGGCATATGTAACAATATAAAGTGGCTTTTTTGCTACTTAAAATAAAATAATCCAATCCATATATGGAAGGAGCAAGACACCAAATGACAAGAGAGTTCTCTTTAGAAAACACTCGTAATATTGGTATCATGGCTCACATCGATGCTGGTAAAACAACAGCAACTGAGCGTATTCTGTATTACACAGGACGTATTCATAAAATCGGTGAAACTCATGAAGGTGCATCTCAGATGGACTGGATGGAGCAAGAGCAAGAGCGTGGTATCACAATTACTTCTGCTGCAACTACAGCTCAATGGAAAGGTCACCGTGTAAATATCATTGACACTCCAGGACACGTAGACTTCACAGTAGAAGTAGAACGTTCTTTACGCGTACTTGATGGTGCGGTAGCGGTACTTGATGCACAATCTGGTGTAGAACCACAAACAGAAACTGTTTGGCGTCAGGCTACTACTTACGGCGTACCTCGTATCGTATTCGTTAACAAAATGGATAAGATCGGTGCAGATTTCTTATACTCTGTAGGAACAATCCACGATCGTTTACAAGCAAACGCACATCCAATTCAGTTACCAATCGGTGCTGAGGACGAGTTCAATGGTATCATTGACCTTGTTGAAGAGTGTGCTTACATGTACGGTAACGATTTAGGAACAGACATCGAGCGTGTTGAAATTCCTGAAGAGCACAAAGAACTAGCTGAAGAATACCGTGGAAAACTTATTGAAGCGGTAGCTGAGCTTGATGAAGAAATGATGATGAAGTACCTAGAAGGTGAAGAAATTACTGTAGAAGAGCTTAAAGCTGGTATCCGTAAGGCTACAACTTCTGTTGAATTCTTCCCAGTAATCTGTGGTTCTGCATTCAAAAATAAAGGTGTTCAGATTCTGTTAGACGCAGTTATTGACTACTTACCATCTCCATTAGATGTACCTGCTATTAAAGGTACTCTTCCGGATACAGATGAAGCTGTAGAACGTAAGTCTAGCGATGAAGAGCCATTCGCAGCTCTAGCATTCAAAATCATGACTGACCCTTATGTTGGTAAATTAACGTTCTTCCGTGTATATTCTGGTGTGTTAAACTCTGGATCATACGTGAAAAACTCAACTAAAGGTAAGCGTGAGCGTGTAGGACGTATCCTACAAATGCACGCTAACAGCCGTGAAGAGATTTCAACAGTTTACGCTGGTGATATCGCTGCTGCTGTTGGTTTAAAAGATACTACTACTGGTGATACTCTTTGTGACGAGAAGAGCCTTGTTATCCTTGAGTCTATGGAATTCCCAGAGCCAGTTATCTCTGTAGCTATCGAACCAAAATCTAAAGCTGACCAAGATAAAATGGGTACAGCATTATCTAAGCTTTCTGAAGAAGATCCAACATTCCGTGCTCACACTGACCAAGAAACTGGCCAAACAATCATCGCTGGTATGGGTGAACTTCACCTTGATATCATCGTTGACCGTATGCGCCGTGAATTCAAAGTGGAAGCAAACGTTGGTGCTCCTCAGGTAGCATACCGTGAAACTTTCCGTGCTGCTGCGAAAGTTGAAGGTAAGTTCGCTCGTCAATCTGGTGGTCGTGGACAATTCGGTCACGTTTGGATTGAGTTTGAACCTAATGAAGAAGGTAAAGGATTCGAATTCCAAAACAAGATCGTCGGTGGTGTAGTTCCGCGTGAATACATCCCAGCTGTTGGAGCAGGTCTTGAAGATGCACTTAAAAATGGTGTACTAGCTGGTTATCCACTAGTTGACATTAAAGCTGCATTAGTTGATGGATCTTACCATGATGTTGACTCCTCTGAGATGGCGTTCAAAATCGCTGCATCTATGGCGCTTAAAGCTGCGGTTTCTAAATGTAGCCCAGTAATTCTTGAGCCAATGATGAAAGTTGAAGTTGTAATTCCTGAAGAGTACATGGGTGACATTATGGGTGACGTAACATCTCGTCGTGGACGTGTAGAAGGTATGGAAGCTCGCGGTAACGCACAAGTTGTTCGCGCTATGGTTCCACTTTCTGAAATGTTCGGTTATGCAACGTCATTACGTTCTAACACGCAAGGACGCGGAACATTCTCAATGACATTTGATCATTATGAAGAAGTACCGAAGTCTGTTTCAGAAGAAATTATCAAAAAAAATAAAGGTGAATAATTGATTTTTATCGATTGTTCAAGTATAACTACTTATGTAAGCTTAGAAAGTGGGACTTAAGTTTCACTTTCTAGTCTAAATATAAAATAACCTATATAAACTAAGGAGGAATTTAGAATGGCTAAAGCTAAATTCGAACGTTCTAAACCCCATGTTAACATCGGTACAATCGGCCACGTTGACCATGGTAAAACTACATTAACTGCTGCGATCACTACAGTTCTTGCAAAAGCTGGTGGTGCTGAAGCACGCGGATACGACCAAATCGATGCTGCTCCAGAAGAAAGAGAGCGCGGTATCACAATCTCAACTGCACACGTTGAGTACGAAACTGAAACTCGTCACTATGCACACGTTGACTGCCCAGGTCACGCTGACTATGTTAAAAACATGATCACTGGTGCTGCTCAAATGGACGGCGGTATCTTAGTAGTATCTGCTGCTGATGGCCCAATGCCTCAAACACGTGAGCACATCCTTCTTTCTCGTCAAGTAGGTGTTCCTTACATCGTTGTATTCTTAAACAAATGCGACATGGTAGACGACGAAGAATTATTAGAATTAGTAGAAATGGAAGTTCGCGACCTATTATCTGAATACGGATTCCCAGGCGACGATATTCCTGTAGTTAAAGGTTCTGCTCTTAAAGCTCTTCAAGGAGAAGCTGAGTGGGAAGAAAAAATCATCGAATTAATGGCTGAAGTTGATGCTTACATCCCAACTCCAGAACGTGAAACTGACAAACCATTCTTAATGCCTATCGAGGATGTATTCTCTATCACAGGTCGTGGTACAGTTGCAACTGGTCGTGTAGAGCGTGGAGTAGTTAAAGTTGGTGACGTAGTAGAAATCATCGGTCTTGCTGAAGAGAACGCTTCTACAACTGTAACTGGTGTAGAAATGTTCCGTAAACTTCTTGACCAAGCTCAAGCAGGAGACAACATTGGTGCTCTACTTCGTGGGGTTGCTCGTGAAGACATCCAACGTGGACAAGTTCTTGCTAAAAGCGGTTCTGTAAAAGCTCACGCTAAATTCAAAGCTGAAGTTTTCGTATTATCTAAAGAAGAAGGTGGACGTCACACTCCATTCTTCGCTAACTACCGTCCGCAATTCTATTTCCGTACAACTGACGTAACTGGTATCATCCAATTACCAGAAGGTACTGAAATGGTAATGCCTGGTGACAACATCGAAATGACTATCGAACTTATCGCTCCAATCGCAATCGAAGAGGGAACTAAATTCTCTATTCGTGAAGGTGGACGTACAGTAGGTTACGGTGTAGTTGCTACAATCGTTGCTGAATAATCTTTAAATAGATTATTAAAAACTCAAGGGATTCTCCCTTGAGTTTTTTTATTGCTTGTTTATATAGAAGAATGAGGTGCATTTTCTATTTTTGAATGAGTTTCTTCTATAGTATATAAAACGAAAGTAACGACCAAAAATTGTAAGTTAAATGAGAGTAGATGAAAACTTGAAATTCTTTAAAGTGCCATGTATAATAGCAAAAGTAGAGAAAAGTAGATGCAAACAAAAAGATGCTTGCATCTAGACGAATAACATTGTATAATAGACAATGTTGGTCTTTGACTGCGATGAAGTGGAAGGTTGCTGACACACCCGGCCGCTTTGCCATGGCATGGTGTGGGGAAATTTCCATGGAGAAGGTCTATTTTAGAAATAGGCGAACGAAGGAGGGAAAATAATGGCAAAAGAAAAAATCCGTATCCGTTTAAAAGCTTACGATCACCGTATTCTTGATCAGTCAGCTGAGAAAATTGTAGAAACAGCTAAGCGTTCTGGGGCAACAGTTTCTGGTCCGATCCCATTACCAACTGAAAAAACTGTTTACACAATTCTTCGTGCTGTTCATAAGTACAAAGATTCTCGTGAGCAATTCGAAATGCGCACGCACAAACGTCTAATCGACATCGTGAGTCCTACTCCGCAAACAGTAGATTCATTAATGCGTTTAGACTTACCATCTGGTGTAGATATCGAAATCAAATTATAATTTATATAACTTAAAAATGTAGGAGGTGTAACTCATGACCAAAGGAATCTTAGGAAGAAAGATCGGTATGACTCAAGTATTTGCTGAAAACGGTGAGTTAATCCCAGTAACAGTAATCGCTGCGACTCCAAACGTTGTTCTTCAAAAGAAAACAACAGAAACTGACGGCTATAATGCAATTCAGTTAGGATTTGACGATAAACGTGAAAAGTTAACTAACAAACCTGAACAAGGCCACACTGCTAAAGCATCTACTACTCCTAAGCGCTTCATTCGCGAAATCCGCGATGCAGACGTGGACGGATTAGAGGTTGGTCAAGAGGTAAAAGTTGAAGTTTTCACTGCAGGTGAAATCGTTGACGTAACAGGAATTTCTAAAGGTAAAGGTTTCCAAGGTGTTATTAAACGCCACGGACAATCTCGCGGACCTATGTCTCATGGTTCTCGCTATCACCGTCGTCCTGGTTCAATGGGCCCAGTTGCTCCGAACCGTGTATTCAAAGGTAAAAAACTTGCTGGACGTATGGGTGGAGACCAAGTTACAATCCAAAACTTAGAAATCGTTCAAGTTGACGCTGAGCGCAACTTATTACTAGTAAAAGGTAACGTTCCAGGTGCTAAGAAATCTCTTGTAGTTGTTCAAGGCGCTGTGAAGGTTAGTAAATAATTCACAATAGGAAGGAGGAATTCCAATGCCAAAAGTTACTGTATATAACCAAACTGGTTCACAGGTTGGTGAAATCGAATTAGCTGAAGCTATTTTCGGTATCGAACCAAATGAAGCTGTACTTTTCGAAGCTGTAATGATGCAACGTGCATCTTTACGTCAAGGTACACACAAAGTAAAAACTCGCTCTGAAGTGCGCGGTGGTGGTCGTAAACCATGGCGTCAAAAAGGAACTGGACGTGCTCGTCAAGGTTCTATCCGCTCTCCTCAATGGCGTGGTGGTGGTACGGTATTCGGACCTACACCAAGAAGCTATGCGTACAAACTTCCTAAGAAAGTTCGTCGCTTAGCTATTAAATCTGCATTAGCTACTAAAGTAGTTGAGAACAACATTGTAGTTCTTGAAGACCTAGTGTTAAATGCACCAAAAACAAAAGACATGGTAGCAGTACTTAAAGGATTAACTGTAGAGAAGAAAGCTCTTATCGTAACTGCTGATGCAAACGAAGCTGTAGAGTTATCTGCTCGCAATATTCCTGGAGTAACAGTAATCACTGCTGATGGCGTAAACGTTTTAGACGTGCTTCATCATGATAAGCTAATCATGACAAAAGCGGCAGTGGAAAAAGTAGAGGAGGTGCTTGCATAATGAGAGATCCTCGTGATATCATTAAGCGCCCAGTTATCACTGAACGTTCTATGGAAATGATGGCTGAAAAAAAATACACGTTCGATGTGGACGTTAAATCTAATAAAACAGAAGTTAAAGACGCTGTAGAAGCGATCTTTGGTGTTAATGTAGACAAAGTAAATATCATGAACTACAAGCCGAAAGCAAAACGCGTTGGTCGTCACGCTGGTTTTACTAACCGTCGTCGTAAAGCAATCGTTAAGCTAACTGCTGACAGCAAAGAAATCGAAATCTTCCAAGGTGTTTAATTCTTACTAAAGAAGGAGGGAAATTGAGATGGCAATTAAGAAGTATAAACCAACTACTAACGGTCGTCGTAATATGACAACGAATGATTTCGCTGAAATTACGACTGACAGACCGGAAAAGTCTTTACTTGCGCCTTTAAGCAAAAAGGCTGGTCGTAATAACCAAGGTAAAATTACTGTACGTCACCAAGGTGGCGGACATAAGCGTCAATACCGTATCATCGACTTTAAACGTAACAAAGATGGAATTCCAGGACGCGTTGCTACGATCGAATACGATCCAAACCGCTCTGCGAATATCGCATTAATTAACTACGTTGACGGTGAAAAACGTTACATCCTTGCTCCTAAAAACTTAGAAGTAGGTATGGAAGTTATGTCTGGCGCTGAAGCTGACATTAAAATCGGTAACGCATTACCATTAATCAACATTCCAGTAGGTACTGTTGTTCATAACATCGAGCTTAAGCCTGGTCGTGGCGGACAATTAGTTCGTTCTGCTGGTACATCTGCTCAAGTACTTGGTAAAGAAGGAAAATACGTACTTGTACGTTTAACTTCTGGTGAAGTGCGTTTAGTATTATCTGCTTGTCGCGCTACAGTTGGTCAAGTAGGTAACGAACAACATGAACTTATCAAAATCGGTAAAGCGGGTCGCTCTCGCTGGTTAGGTAAGCGCCCAACAGTTCGTGGTTCTGTAATGAACCCAGTTGATCACCCACACGGTGGTGGTGAAGGACGCTCTCCAATCGGACGTAAGTCTCCAATGTCTCCATGGGGTAAACCAACTCTTGGATTCAAGACTCGTAAGAAAAATAAAGCGTCTGATAAATTTATCGTTCGTCGTCGTAAAAAATAATGGGATTGTAGTACGGTTCATTTCTAGAACCGTACGCCAATCACGAAGGGAGGCACCACAATGGCTCGTAGCTTAAAAAAAGGACCATTTGTCGATGATCACTTAATGAGCAAAATGGAAAAATTAGTTGCATCTGAGCAAAAACAAGTTGTTAAAACTTGGTCTCGCCGTTCAACAATCTTCCCTCAGTTCATCGGTCATACAATTGCTGTATATGATGGTCGTAAACACGTACCTGTGTACATCACTGAGGATATGGTTGGCCATAAGTTAGGTGAATTCGCACCAACTCGTACGTACAAAGGTCACCTTGCTGACGATAAGAAAACTAGAAGATAATGAGAGGAGGCACTTCAATGCAAGCTAAAGCAGTAGCGAGAACAGTTCGTATTGCTCCTCGTAAAGTTCGTTTAGTTGTAGACTTAATCCGAGGTAAGCAAGTGGGTGAAGCGATTGCTATCCTTAACCACACACCAAAAACTGCTTCTCCAGTTGTAGAGAAAGTTTTAAAATCTGCAATCGCAAATGCAGAGCACAATTACGAAATGGACATTAACAACCTAGTTGTTGAAACAGTTTTCGTTGACGAAGGTCCAACGTTGAAACGTTTCCGTCCACGTGCAATGGGTCGTGCAAGCCAAATTAACAAACGCACAAGCCACATTACAGTTGTGGTATCAGAAAAGAAGGAGGGATAATCGATGGGTCAGAAGGTTAATCCAATTGGTCTTCGTGTCGGTGTTATCCGTGACTGGGAATCTCGTTGGTTCGCTGAAAAAGATTACGCTACATTATTACATGAAGACATCAAAATCCGTGAGTACATTACTGTACGCTTAAAAGATTCTGCTGTTGCTAAAGTAGAAATCGAACGTGCAGCAAATCGTGTAAATGTTACAATTCACACTGCAAAACCTGGTATGGTAATTGGTAAAGGTGGTACAGAAGTTGAAGCGCTTCGTAAAGCTCTTAACCAATTAACAGGCAAGCGTGTACACATCAACATCTTAGAAGTTAAGAGAGCTGATCTTAACGCTAAATTAGTAGGCGAAAACATCGCTCGTCAATTAGAAAACCGTGTATCTTTCCGTCGTGCACAGAAGCAAGTAATTCAACGTGCTATGCGTGCAGGAGCTAAAGGTATTAAAACACAGGTTTCTGGTCGTCTTGGCGGAGCTGATATCGCTCGTGCAGAATCTTACAGTGAAGGAACTGTTCCACTTCATACACTTCGCGCTGATATTGACTATGCAGCAGTTGAAGCTGATACAACATACGGTAAATTAGGCGTAAAAGTATGGATCTACCGTGGAGAAGTCCTTCCTACAAAAAAGAAAGCTTCTGAGGAAGGAGGAAAATAATATGTTAATGCCTAAACGCGTAAAATATCGTAGAGAGCATCGTGGTAAAATGCGTGGTCGTGCAAAAGGTGGAGCTGAAATTGCTTTCGGTGAATTCGGTTTACAAGCACAAGCTGCTTCATGGATTACAAACCGTCAAATCGAAGCTGCTCGTCGTGCAATGACTCGTTACATGAAACGTGGCGGTAAAGTATGGATTAAAATTTTCCCTTCTAAGCCTTACACTGCAAAACCTCTAGAAGTACGTATGGGTTCCGGTAAAGGGGCACCAGAAGGCTGGGTAGCAGTAGTAAAACCTGGGAAAATTATGTTCGAAATCGCGGGTGTATCTGAAGAGGTAGCACGCGAAGCCTTACGTCTTGCAGCTCACAAATTACCAGTGAAATGTAAATTCGTAAAACGTGAAGAAAATGGTGGTGAATCTAATGAAAACTAATGATATTCGTGAATTAACCACTGCCGAAATCGAAACAAAAGTTAAAGCTTTAAAGGAAGAGTTGTTTAATCTTCGCTTCCAACTTGCTACAGGACAATTAGAGAATCCAACTCGCATCCGTGAAGTGCGTAAAGCAATTGCTCGTATGAAAACTGTAGTTCGTGAAAGAGAGATCGGAATTAATCGATAAATTGAGGGGAGGTTTGCATAGTGAGCGAACGTAACCAACGCAAAGTTTATACTGGTCGTGTAGTGTCTGACAAAATGGACAAAACGATTACAGTTTTAGTTGAAACTTACAAAACTCATTCCTTGTACGGAAAACGTGTTAAGTATTCTAAAAAGTACAAAGCCCATGATGAGCAAAACCAAGCAAAAATTGGCGATATCGTAAAAATCATGGAAACTCGCCCGCTTTCTGCTACTAAGCGTTTCCGTTTAGTTGAAATCGTTGAAGAAGCGGTTATTATCTAAATAGACGAATCGGAATTTTTAGTCCGAAGGGAGGTTTCATAACATGATCCAACAAGAATCTCGTTTGAAAGTTGCTGACAATTCTGGTGCACGTGAACTTTTAACAATTAAAGTATTAGGCGGCTCTGGTCGTAAATATGCTAACATTGGTGATATTATCGTTGCTACGGTAAAACAAGCAACACCAGGTGGCGTTGTTAAAAAAGGTGACGTTGTTAAGGCAGTAGTGGTACGTACGAAGAGCGGAGCTCGTCGTACGGACGGTTCTTACATTAAATTTGATGAAAACGCAGCGGTTATCATTAAAGACGATAAGAGCCCACGTGGTACTCGTATTTTTGGACCAGTAGCTCGTGAATTACGTGATAGCAACTTCATGAAGATCGTTTCTTTAGCTCCAGAAGTTCTATAATTTAAGGTATTGCCTTGCTAAGGAGGTGCAGAATTAAGATGCATGTAAAAAAAGGTGATAAAGTACAGGTAATCACTGGTAAAGACAAAGGAAAACAAGGTGTTATCCTTGTGGCTTTCCCAAAGCAAAACCGTGTTATCGTTGAGGGTGTTAACATCGTTAAGAAACACTCTAAGCCATCTCAATTAAATCCACAAGGTGGAATTATTACGAAAGAAGCACCTATTCACGTTTCTAATGTTATGGTATTAGATCCGAAAACAGGCGAACCTACTCGTGTAGGCTTCAAAGTAGAAGATGGTAAAAAAGTTCGTATTGCAAAAAAATCTGGTGAATTATTAGATAAATAATTTTCTTAAGAAAGGAGGTCACTTCATTGAATCGCCTTAAAGAGAAGTTCCAAAAGGAAATTACTCCTGCTCTAGTGAGCAAGTTTAACTATAAATCTGTGATGGAAGTACCGAAAATCGAAAAGATCGTAATCAACACTGGTGTTGGTGACGCGGTATCTAACTCAAAAGCTTTAGACAATGCAGTAGAAGAATTAACGCATATCGCAGGTCAAAAACCTGTTGTAACTCGCGCTAAAAAATCAATCGCTGGTTTCCGTCTTCGTGAAGGTATGCCAATCGGTGCAAAAGTAACTTTACGCGGTGAGCAAATGTATGAGTTCTTCGACAAATTAGTATCAGTTTCTTTACCACGTGTGCGTGATTTCCGTGGTGTTTCTAAGAAATCATTCGACGGTCGTGGTAACTACACATTAGGTGTTAAAGAGCAACTAATTTTCCCTGAGATTGATTATGATAAAGTAAGTAAAGTCCGCGGTATGGACATCGTAATCGTTACTACAGCGAAAACTGATGAAGAAGCTCGTGAACTTTTAACACAATTCGGTATGCCATTCCAAAAATAATGGAAGCCAACGCTAAGTAGAGGAGGCGAAAACGTGGCTAAAAAATCTATGATCGCGAAACAAAAGCGTACTCCTAAGTTTAAAGTACAAGAGTATACACGTTGCGAACGCTGCGGTCGTCCGCATTCTGTATACCGCAAATTTAAGCTTTGCCGTATTTGTTTCCGTGAACTTGCATATAAAGGTCAAATTCCTGGTGTTAAAAAAGCTAGTTGGTAAAACCCACAAATGGGAAGGAGGTAAAACACATGGTGATGACAGATCCAATTGCAGACATGCTTACTCGCATCCGTAATGCGAACATGGTACGTCATGAGAAATTAGAGGTTCCTGCTTCTAAAATCAAAAAAGAGATCGCTGAACTTTTAAAACGTGAAGGTTTCATTCGTGATGTAGAATACATCGAGGATAACAAACAAGGTATCCTTCGTATTTTCCTGAAATATGGTGCAAACAATGAACGTGTAATCACTGGATTAAAACGTATCAGTAAACCTGGCTTACGCGTTTACGCTAAAGCTGACGAAGTACCACGTGTACTTAACGGATTAGGTATCGCTCTTGTTTCTACATCTAAGGGAGTAATGACAGACAAAGATGCTCGTCAATTACAAACTGGTGGAGAAGTAGTAGCATACGTTTGGTAATATATATTTAAAACGAACGGAGGTGTGACCACATGTCTCGTATTGGTAAAAAGATTCTTGAAATCCCTGCAGGTGTTACTATCACAGTTGCAGAAGACAATACTGTAACAGTAAAAGGCCCTAAAGGTGAATTAACTCGTACTTTCAATGCTGATATGTCTATCAAAATTGAAGAAAATACACTAACAGTTGAGCGTCCATCTGAACAGAAGGAACACCGTGCATTACACGGTACAACTCGTGCTTTAATCGGAAACATGGTTGAAGGTGTAACTACAGGTTTCGCACGCGGACTTGAATTAGTCGGTGTTGGTTACCGTGCTCAAAAACAAGGTGATAAACTTGTATTAAGCGTAGGTTATTCTCATCCAGTAGAAATGACTCCGGAAGCAGGACTTGAAGTTGAAGTACCTGCACCAACTAAAATCGTAATTAAAGGTATCGACAAGCAACGTGTTGGCGAATTTGCTGCTAACATCCGTGCTGTACGTGCTCCAGAGCCATATAAAGGCAAAGGTATTCGTTACGAAGGCGAAGTTGTTCGTCGTAAAGAAGGTAAAACTGCTAAGTAAACCCGTTAGGTGAGAGAAAGGAGTGACAAGAATGATCACTAAAGCTGATAAAAATGCGACTCGTAAGAAAAGACATGCACGTGTACGTGCAAAACTTACTGGTACTGCAGAACGTCCACGTTTAAATGTGTTCCGTTCTAACCAACATATTTACGCTCAAGTTATTGATGATGTAAATGGTGTAACATTAGTAAGTGCATCTACTCTTGATAAAGACCTTGCTCTTAACGGTACTAGCAATATTGAAGCTGCTACGAAAGTTGGAGAATCAGTTGCTAAGCGTGCTGTAGAGAAAGGCGTTAAAGAAGTAGTATTTGATCGCGGTGGTTACTTATACCATGGCCGTGTTAAAGCTCTAGCTGAAGCTGCTCGTGAGGCTGGATTACAATTTTAATGGTCAAAGGAGGGAAAATTGATGCATCGCATTGACCCAAGTAAATTAGAACTTGAAGAACGTGTAGTTACGATAAATCGTGTCGCGAAAGTTGTTAAGGGTGGTCGTCGTTTCCGCTTTGCTGCACTAGTTGTAGTTGGCGATAAAAACGGTCATGTTGGATTCGGTACGGGTAAAGCACAAGAGGTACCAGACGCAATTCGCAAAGCTATCGAAGACGCTAAGAAAAACTTAATCACAGTACCATTAGTTGGTACAACAATTCCACACACAATCAACGGTCATTTTGGAGCTGGTGAAGTATTCTTAAAACCTGCTGCTGAAGGTACTGGAGTTATTGCTGGTGGACCAGTTCGTGCGGTACTTGAATTAGCTGGTGTACAAGATATTCTTTCGAAATCTCTTGGTTCTAACACACCAATTAACATGATTCGCGCTACTGTGAACGGATTAAGCGAGCTTAAGCGCGCTGAAGATGTTGCAAAATTACGCGGTAAATCTGTAGAAGAGCTACTAGGTTAAGAAGGAGGGAAAACAAATGGCGAAAAAGTTAGAAATTACCCTCACTCGTAGTGTAATTGGTCGTCCACAAGATCAACGTGCGACGGTAGAAGCTTTAGGTCTTAAAAAGTTGAATTCAACTGTAGTTAAGGAAGAAACTCCTGCTATTCTTGGTATGATCAACAAAGTTTCTCACCTTGTAACTGTAAAAGAAGCTTAAGGATAACTCATTAATATAAGGAGGTGCCTGGGAATGAAACTTCATGAATTAAAACCTGCAGAAGGTTCTCGTAAAGTACGTAACCGTGTCGGTCGTGGTATCGGTTCTGGTAACGGTAAAACTGCTGGTAAAGGTCATAAAGGACAAAACGCACGTTCTGGTGGCGGTGTTCGTCTTGGCTTCGAAGGTGGTCAAACTCCATTATTCCGTCGTTTACCAAAACGCGGCTTCACAAACATTAACCGTAAAGAGTTTGCTATCGTAAACTTAGCAACGTTAAATCGTTTTGAAGATGGTACAGAAGTAACACCTGAATTATTGCTGGAAACTGGCGTTATCAGCAAATTAAACGACGGTGTTAAAGTTCTTGCAAGCGGAGCTGTAGAGAAAAAATTAACTGTTAAAGCGCACAAGTTCTCTTCAAGTGCTAAAGAAGCAATTGAAGCAGCTGGCGGATCAGTTGAGGTGATCTAATGTTTCGTACAATCTCCAACTTTATGCGCGTTGCTGAGATAAGACGTAAAATATTATTCACTTTAGCGATGCTAATCGTATTCAGGATTGGCACGTTTATCCCAGTGCCATTTACAAATGGAGACGTACTGAAAGCACAAGATCAGTTAAATGCATTAGGCATCCTAAATACATTTGGCGGTGGCGCGTTGAAAAACTTCTCCATCTTTGCGATGGGAATCATGCCGTATATTACAGCATCCATCATCGTGCAATTATTGCAGATGGATGTTGTTCCTAAATTTTCGGAATGGTCGAAGCAAGGCGAAATGGGCCGTCGTAAACTAACGCAATTCACGCGTTATTTTACAATTGTTCTTGCGTTTATTCAGGGGTTTGGTATGTCAATCGGTTTTAACGGTATGGTAGGTGGACAGTTAATTTTGAATCCAGGTTGGAGCACTTATTTATACATTGCTACGGTACTGACTGCTGGTACTGCATTTTTAATGTGGTTAGGTGAACAGATTACAGCTAAAGGTGTAGGTAATGGTATTTCCATCCTAATCTTTGGTGGTATTGCCGCAGCGATCCCAAGTGTAATATCTCAAGTGTATCAACAACAGTTTCAAAATGCCGGAGATCAATTGTTCATGAGTATCGTTAAAGTTGTATTGATTTTACTAGCTGTGTTAGCAGTTGTTGTTGGTGTTATTTTCATTCAACAAGCTGTTAGAAAGATCCCAATTCAATATGCGAAGCGTGTAACAGGAGGAAATGGTAATCATGCTGGAGCACAAAACACACATTTACCGCTTAAGGTAAATAGTGCGGGTGTTATTCCAGTAATTTTTGCTGTTTCATTCTTAATTACACCTCCAACTATTGCACAGTTCTTCCCGAAATACGATGTATCGAAGTGGATCATTGCAAACTTTAACTATTCCCACCCAGTGGGAATGATAATATATGTAGCGCTCATTGTAGCCTTCGCATACTTCTATGCATTTGTTCAGGTTAATCCAGAGCAAATGTCAGAAAACCTAAACAAGCAAGGTGGATATGTTCCAGGTATTCGTCCGGGTAAGAATACAGAACAATATCTAACAAAAATCTTGTATCGTTTGACCTTTGTAGGATCTATTTTCCTAGCAGCGATTGCAATTCTTCCAGTTATCTTTACGAAATTGGGAAATCTTCCTCCATCTGCACAGATCGGTGGAACGAGTATGTTAATCGTTGTCGGCGTTGCTTTAGAAACAATGAAGCAGCTAGAAAGCCAACTGGTAAAACGCCATTACAAAGGGTTTATCAAGCAGTGAGTAAGTGGGAAGAATTGTCTTCCCTACATGCTCATGTATTGAGGGGGAACAAGGATGAACTTAATTTTAATGGGGCTTCCTGGTGCTGGTAAAGGTACACAAGCCGAACAGATTGTTGCCAAGTATAACATCCCTCACATCTCAACAGGAGATATGTTCCGTGCAGCTATGAAGGCTGAAACTGAACTTGGTTTACAAGCAAAGTCCTTTATTGATAAAGGTGCGCTTGTTCCAGATGAAGTTACAATCGGAATTGTTCGTGAACGTTTAAGTCAAGAAGACTGTGTAAAAGGCTTCTTACTAGATGGTTTCCCACGAACAGTTGCACAGGCATCTGCACTTGAAGAGATTATGAAAGATCTTGGCAAAAAAATCGACTATGTTTTAAACATTAATGTGGATTCAGGATTGCTATTAAAACGTCTTACAGGCCGTCGTATTTGTAAAGAGTGCGGTGCGACTTATCACTTAGAATTCAATCCGCCAGCAAAAGCTGACGTGTGCGATAAATGTGGTGGCGAATTATATCAACGCTCTGATGACAATGAAGAAACTGTAGCGAATCGTTTAGAGGTAAATATTAAGCAAACAAAACCTTTGCTTGATTTCTATGAAGAGCTTGGTTACTTACAAAGCATTAATGGTGAGCAAGATATCAATAAGGTATTTGCTGATATTGATGTTCTCATTGGAGACTTAGCGTAATGATCATTTGCAAAACTCCTCGCGAGATAGAAATCATGCGAGAAGCTGGCAAGATCGTTGCTTTAACTCATCAAGAGTTGAAAAAGCATATTACTCCAGGAATTACAACGAAAGAGCTCGATCAAATAGCGGAAAAGACGATTCGAAAATATGGTGCTACGCCATCTTTTAAAGGATACAACGGATTTCCGGGAAGCATCTGTGCTTCTGTAAATGAAGAGCTTGTACATGGGATTCCAGGTAAGCGCAAGCTCCAAGAAGGTGATATCATCAGTATCGATATTGGTGCGAAATACAATGGGTACCATGGAGATTCTGCGTGGACGTATCCAGTAGGAAACATTTCTGAATCTGTTCAAAAGCTACTTGATGTCACAGAAAAATCGTTGTATCTTGGTCTAGAACAAATAAAACCAGGCGTGAGATTATCAAATGTTTCACATGCAGTTCAAACGTATGCTGAAGATAATGGATTCTCGATCGTTAGGGAGTATGTTGGTCACGGAATCGGGCAAGACTTACATGAGGACCCTCAGATCCCGCACTACGGTCCACCAAATAAAGGTCCTAGATTAAAGCCGGGAATGGTCATCTGTGTCGAACCGATGGTGAACCAAGGAAGACGATATGTAAAAACACTATCTGATGACTGGACAGTGGTAACGGTAGATGGTAAATGGTGTGCACATTTTGAGCACACGATTGCTCTTACAGAAGCAGGATACGAAATCCTTACCACTTTATAAGTAGCTGGCTCTCCGGGATTTCAGAGCAGTGTAAAATGTTACTGATTTGAAGAAGGGAGAACTATTGAATGGCTAAAGATGATGTAATTGAAGTCGAAGGTACCGTTCTTGAAACGTTGCCAAATGCTATGTTCAAAGTAGAATTAGAGAATGGGCATGTCGTATTGGCTCACGTTTCTGGTAAAATCCGTATGAACTTCATTCGGATTTTACCAGGAGACAAAGTTACGGTAGAATTATCTCCGTACGATTTAAATCGTGGTCGTATTACGTACCGTTTTAAATAATATAGCACTCCGTAATCTTTAAGGAGGTTCGAGACATGAAAGTAAGACCGTCAGTTAAACCAATCTGCGAAAAATGTAAAGTTATTCGTAGACGTGGAAAAGTAATGGTTATTTGTGAAAACCCTAAACATAAACAAAAACAAGGTTAATCAGAAGGAGGTGCATTCGGAATGGCACGTATCGCAGGTGTAGATATTCCTCGTGACAAGCGCGTTGTTATTTCTTTAACTTACGTATTCGGCATTGGTCGCACAACTGCTGAAAAAATTCTTGCTGAAGCTGGTGTTTCTGAAGAAACACGAGTTCGTGATTTAACGGAAGACGAATTAGGACGTATCCGTGACATCGTAGACCGCGTTAAAGTTGAGGGAGACCTTCGTCGTGAAGTTTCTCTTAACATTAAACGTCTAATGGAGATCGGTTCTTACCGTGGTCTTCGTCACCGTCGTGGTTTACCAGTTCGTGGTCAAAATTCTAAAAATAATGCTCGTACGCGTAAAGGTCCACGTCGTACAGTAGCAAATAAAAAGAAATAATAAGTAAAGGAGGTTGAACTAACAATGGCACGTAAAACAAACACTCGTAAAAAACGTGTGAAAAAGAATATTGAAGCTGGTATTGCTCATATTCGTTCTACTTTCAACAACACAATCGTAACACTTACAGATACTCACGGTAACGCACTTTCTTGGTCTAGTGCTGGTGCACTTGGTTTCCGTGGATCTCGTAAATCTACTCCATTCGCTGCGCAAATGGCTGCTGAAACTGCTGCTAAAGTTGCAATGGAGCATGGTTTAAAAACTTTAGAGGTTACTGTAAAAGGTCCTGGTGCTGGTCGTGAAGCTGCAATTCGTGCTCTTCAAGCTGCAGGTCTAGAAGTAACAGCAATCAGAGATGTTACTCCAGTTCCTCATAATGGATGTCGTCCGCCAAAACGTCGTCGTGTTTAATTTTTCTGTATAGAATTTTCCCTTTTGTCTATAATGGATATGATGCATTATCGAGAAATTTCGTACAGAAACATCGCTTGTTGTGCACAATCGGGAACTGCCTAAGGGGGACTTTCGGTTAGACAGAGGTTTTTTCCTTTGTTTAGCCGAGGTTTCGACGTTTTGAAGGAGGGTTTAGTTAATGATTGAAATTGAAAAACCGAAAATCGAAACGGTTGAACTTAACGAAGATGCTAAATATGGTAAATTCGTGATTGAACCGCTTGAGCGTGGATATGGTACTACTTTGGGTAACTCCTTACGTCGTATTCTTTTATCCTCACTCCCTGGTGCCGCTGTAACTGCTATCCAAATTGATGGCGTATTACACGAATTTTCAACAGTTGAGGGCGTAGTAGAGGACGTTACGACGATCATCTTAAACTTGAAAAAGTTAGCTCTTAAAATCTACTCTGAAGAAGAGAAGACGTTGGAAATCGATGTACAGGGCGAAGGTATTGTCACAGCTGCTGATATTACTCACGATAGTGATGTTGAAATCTTAAATCCAGATTTATACATTGCGACGTTAGCAAAAGATGCGCATTTCCGCGTGCGTTTAACTGCAAAGCGTGGCCGTGGGTATACGCCAGCTGATGCAAATAAAAGCGAAGATCAACCAATAGGAGTTATTCCTATTGATTCTATTTATACTCCAGTATCACGTGTGACTTACCAAGTGGAAAAGACACGTGTCGGACAAGTGGCAAATTATGATAAGCTTACGCTTGATGTATGGACGGATGGAAGCATCGGGCCAAAAGAAGCTATCTCTTTAGGTGCCAAAATCTTAACTGAGCATTTAAATATCTTCGTTGGTTTAACTGATGAAGCACAAAATGCTGAGATTATGGTCGAGAAGGAAGAAGATCAAAAAGAAAAAGTTCTAGAAATGACTATTGAAGAACTTGATCTTTCTGTTCGTTCTTATAATTGCTTAAAACGTGCAGGAATTAATACTGTACAAGAGCTTGCGAACAAAACAGAAGAAGATATGATGAAAGTTCGTAACTTAGGACGTAAATCCTTAGAAGAAGTTAAGCATAAGCTTGAGGAATTAGGTTTAGGCTTACGTAAAGACGACTGAGGATTTAATCTCATCAACAAAGGAGGGAACTACGAATGGCATACAGAAAATTAGGCCGTACAAGTGCGCAACGTAAAGCTATGTTACGTGACTTAGCTACAGATTTAATTATCAACGAGCGCATCCAAACGACAGAAACTCGTGCAAAAGAACTTCGTTCTGTAGTGGAAAAAATGATCACTTTAGGTAAACGCGGAGATCTTCATGCTCGCCGTCAAGCTGCATCTTTCATCCGCAATGAAGTTGCTAATGCTGAGACTGGTCAAGATGCACTTCAAAAATTATTCGCTGATGTAGCTCCACGCTATGCTGAGCGTCAAGGCGGATACACTCGTATTGCAAAAATTGGTCCACGTCGCGGAGACGCAGCACCAATGGTAATTATCGAGTTAGTATAATGATAATTAAAAGGGCAGGACAGTTCTTTTCAAGTAACTGGTCGTGGCCCTTTTTTTTTAAATATAGAAAATAGGCTAACTTGATGAAGTAATGAGAGAGGGTGCCTTGCATTGAAAAAAGAGAAACTTCGCACGCAAAATATATCATTTCAATATCCCGGGGCAACTTCTTATGCGCTAAAAGACGTATCATTCTCTTTATATGAGGGAGAATGGGTTTCTGTAATTGGACAAAATGGTTCAGGAAAGTCTACACTTGCAAAATTATTAAATGGTTTATTTTTACCGGAATCAGGCACGATTGTTGTAAATGATACAATGACTTTATCTGAAGAAACAGTATGGGATATTCGAAAGCAAATAGGTATGGTATTTCAAAATCCAGATAATCAATTTGTTGGGACAACAGTGCAAGATGATGTTGTATTTGGCCTTGAAAATATCGGGATGCCTCGGGAACAGATGGTAGAACGGATGAATCAAGCGCTGCAGATGGTCCGAATGGAAGAGTTTCTTAATGAAGAGCCTCATTCGTTATCTGGTGGACAAAAGCAACGTGTTGCAATTGCAGGTGTGCTAGCATTGCAACCATCTATTTTAATATTGGATGAAGCAACATCGATGTTAGATCCACAAGGACGACGTGAAGTAATTGAAACGGTGAGGAAGCTTGTGGATACAAAAGGTATTACCGTGTTATCGATTACGCATGATTTGGAAGAAGCTGCACAGTCAGACCGTGTTATCATTTTGAATCAGGGAGAAATATTAGAGGTAGGTACGCCAGAGCAAATTTTCAAGTCCTCTCATATGCTTAGGGAAATCGGATTAGATGTACCATTCTCAGTGAAAATAGCAGAATTATTAAAAAGAAATGAAATTCCACTGCAAAATACGCATCTTACAATGGAAAGCTTGGTGAACGAACTTTGGAGATTACATTCCAAACAGTAGAGCATCGTTATCAATATAAAACTCCATTTGAAAGACGCGCGCTTTATGATGTAAACGTGTCGTTTCCAAGTGGGGGGTATTATGCCATTATCGGTCATACTGGTTCCGGCAAATCGACGATGATTCAACATTTAAATGGTTTATTGCAGCCGACAAATGGCACGGTCCAAATTGGGGAGCATTTGATTTCCTCACAAAAGAAAGAAAAGAAATTAAAGCCGCTACGAAAAAAAGTAGGGGTTGTCTTTCAATTTCCAGAGCATCAGTTATTTGAAGAAACAGTTGAGAAAGATATTTGTTTTGGACCCTCAAATTTCGGAGTATCGAAAGAAGAGGCAAGACAAAAGGCAAGGGATGCAATTGAGATTGTAGGATTGGATCCAGAGCTATTAGCGCGTTCTCCGTTTGAGTTAAGTGGTGGACAAATGAGACGTGTTGCAATAGCAGGCGTACTTGCGATGGAACCGGAAGTGCTTGTATTAGATGAACCCACAGCAGGGCTTGATCCTAAAGGACAGCATGAGCTTATGGAGATGTTTTATAAGCTTCATAAGGAACAGGGGCTTACAGTAATCCTTGTTACCCATAATATGGAGGATGCTGCTAAATATGCGGATCAAATTGTGGTTATGCATAAAGGAACGGTTTTTTTGCAAGGAACAGCAGAGGAAGTATTTTTACATGCAGATGAGTTAGAACAAATCGGCGTGGATCTTCCAATGTCTTTAAAGTATAAACGTGCAATTGAAGAGAAGTTTGGTATTTCGATTCCGAAGGCTACCTTATCTTTAGAGGATCTTACTCATGAAGTTGTACAGGCGTTACGAAAAGGTGGTCATGAATCATGCAGCAGTTGATTATTGGGAGATATATTCCAGGTAGGTCACTCATTCATCAACTTGATCCACGTGCGAAGCTGTTGATTGTCTTTTTATATGTATTTGTTGTCTTTTTAGCAAATAATGCGATTTCATATGGACTTTTATTTTTATATGCACTCATTGCTTTATTTTTTGCAAAAGTGCCGATTCGTTATGTACTTTCGGGCTTAAAACCAATCTTATGGATTTTTCTGTTTACCTTTTTTCTGCATATTTTTACAAATAAAGAAGGGGATGTACTGCTTCAGCTTGGTTGGTTTTCGATACATGAAAAGGGATTAGAGCAAGGGATATATATTTCTATACGCTTCTTTGTCATTATTTTAATGACGACATTATTAACGTTAACAACAACACCAATTGAAATTACTGATGGTATGGAAACATTGTTAAAGCCATTAAAGCGTATAAAGGTTCCTGTTCATGAAATTGCATTGATGATGTCTATTTCTCTTCGTTTTATTCCAACATTAATGGATGAGACGAGTAAAATTATGAAAGCACAAGCATCCCGTGGTATTGATTTTTCTGGTGGGCCGATAAAGGATCGATTAAAGGCGGTTATTTCTTTGCTTGTACCGCTTTTTATTAGTGCCTTTAAGCGTGCTGAGGACTTAGCGATTGCAATGGAAGCGCGTGGGTATCAAAGTGGTGAGGGACGTTCTAAATTTAGGCAGCTACGCTGGAAAACAAGCGATACGTTAACGATAGTAAGTTTACTTTGTTTAGCATGTATTCTAGCATGGGTGCGATCGTAATGGAGAATAGAGAAATGGAAAGAATAAAATGTACAGTTGCATATGATGGCATCAATTTTTGCGGTTATCAAATTCAACCGCAGCATCGTACTGTTCAACAAGAAATAGAGAAAGCTCTGCAAAAGTTGCATAAAGGAGAGCTTGTTCGTGTTCAGGCATCAGGACGAACAGATTCTACTGTTCATGCAAGAGGACAGGTTATTCATTTTGACACACCGTTGTCTCTTGAAGAATGGCAATGGATGAATGCCTTAAATACGATGCTGCCAGACGATATAGTTGTCAGGCAAGTAGAGAAAAAAACAGAAGATTTTCATGCACGCTATGGTGTTGAGAGAAAAGAATATCGCTACCGTGTATTATTATCTAAAAATGCTGATGTATTCCGTAGAAATTACGTATACCAGTATCCATATCCGCTTGAGATAGAATCTATAAGAAAAGCAATTCCTTATTTTATTGGAACACATGATTTCACTTCGTTTTGTTCGGCAAAAACTGACAAAAAGGATAAAGTGCGAACAATTTATGAAATAGATTTAATGGAACAAGAGGATGAGTTAATTTTTCGTTTTGTAGGTAATGGATTTTTATATAATATGGTTCGAATTATTGTTGGTACACTACTTAGCATAGGACAAGGAAAGATGGTTCCTGACAGCATTCCAGAGATTTTAAAAAAACAAGATCGTCGTTTTTCCGGGAAGATGGTGCCAGGGCACGGGCTTTATTTATGGCAGGTAAACTATAACAACTAATCCTGGTGTAACATTTGCTTGACATTAGAAACTCAAAAGGATATCATAACATATGGTATTGTTTCTAAAACCACGATTAGCCCCGGAAGGAAATCGTGTTTAAGATAAACAATAGATTTTTTCTATGGAAAAGATAACGAGGAGGGAAACACATGCGTACGACTTTTATGGCAAAAGCTAACGAAGTTGAGCGTAAATGGTATGTGGTTGACGCTGAAGGTCAAACTTTAGGTCGCCTTGCTAGTGAAGTAGCATCCATTTTACGTGGTAAAAACAAACCAACATTTACACCACACGTTGACACGGGTGATCATGTAATTATTATTAACGCTGAGAAAATTCATTTAACAGGTAATAAATTAAACGATAAAATTTACTACCGTCACACTAACCACCCAGGTGGACTTAAACAAAGAACAGCTCTAGAAATGCGTACAAACTACCCTGTACAAATGTTAGAGCTTGCAATTAAAGGCATGCTTCCAAAAGGACGTTTAGGACGTCAAGTGTCTAAAAAATTAAATGTGTATGCTGGAGCTGAGCATCCACACCAAGCACAAAAACCAGAAGTTTACGAACTTCGTGGATAATTAATTAAAGGAGGGCTTACATTGGCACAGGTACAATACTATGGTACTGGACGTCGTAAGAGTTCAGTAGCACGCGTACGCCTAGTTCCAGGCGAAGGACGCGTTATCATTAACGGTCGTGATTTTGAAAACTATATCCCATTTGCTGCATTACGTGAAGTAGTGAAACAACCTCTAGTTGCAACAGAAACTTTAGGTAACTACGATGTACTTGTAAACGTAAATGGTGGTGGATACACTGGTCAAGCTGGTGCTATTCGTCACGGTATCTCTCGCGCTTTATTAAAAGCTGACCCAGAATACCGTCTAACATTAAAACGTGCAGGTCTATTAACTCGTGACGCACGTATGAAAGAGCGTAAAAAATACGGTCTTAAAGGCGCACGTCGTGCACCTCAGTTCTCAAAACGTTAATTTTTGCGAACTTCAAACCCCAGTCTATTGGCTGGGGTTTTTTATTATTTCAACCAGTAAGACCCCCTCCTCTAAACGAAGTGAAGGTGGGGGGAGTTCAATATGTCTAATGGAACTATATAAAGTGAAACTTCCACCCATCGTGAGCTTACGAGATAAATTCATTTTGATTTTTCACAATATAAATCACTGCTATGAAGAACAAAAGGTAACCTGCACTCGTATGTTCTTTTTGTTTAAACTTGGTTGGCATGGGGAAGAGAAAGGTTTTATATTGTTTTTTATTTATATAATTATCCTCAATTATTTTTAGTCCCCTTATTATTGCTTGGAATATTTTAGTGCTGCCTTCTTACGTATGCTTCATCTTTAGAAGTTTAGACTAATACGTATTAGGGAGGTTTATAAGTACTATGAATGTCATTGTTAGCTTACAAGAAAAACAAAAAGAAAAGCAGTTGAAATATGAACGGAAGATGCTTCGCGAACTATCATTAAAAACATTAAGATCTAATATTCGTGATGCCTTCGATATGAAAGAGCTGCACAGACAGTACGAGGATTATTGTATTGAACTTGGAATTGAATCGTACTTATTAGGAGCAAGATATAGCAAATTTGGCTATTATGGTGAATCTTTTTTTGATGTGAAATATAGAGCTTTAGAAGAGGAGCAGCAATTAACAGAAATGTTGTTTCAATTTTTAACAAGCATGACCATGCGGGAGATAGAATCAAACGATAAGGAGTTGCTGTATGAGTCCTGTGAACAGTTTATTAGTTCATGGTGGCGCGAAGGGTATGAAAAGGGTGAAAGAAGATATCGTTTAAAGCTGCATTAAGAGAAGCATAAACTTTCCTCTTGTCCCATATAAGTAATTAGAGGGACTAGCTGGAGGAGGAAAGGTATGAAGAGAATTCGAATTATCTCTTTTATGCTTGCTGCGGTTGTACTGTTTTTCTTGGTAAAACAAGAATTTCAAATTACAAAATCGTGGAGAGCTTGGAATTTACCCTTATCTGGAAAAGTAATTGTACTAGATGCCGGACATGGTGGACCAGATGGAGGGGCGGTTGGTGGTAAAGATATTGTAGAAAAAGACATTACGCTTGAAATTACAAAAATGGTACAAGACTATTTGCAAGAACAAGGTGCTTTAGTTATTTTAACGCGAGAGGGAGATTATGATCTAGCTGATAAAGACACAAAGTCATATAGTAGGCGCAAAGCAGAAGATCTCAAAAAACGTGTAGAGATTATTAATAAGCCGGATGTAGACTTTTTTGTGAGTGTTCACTTAAATGCTTTGCCTAGCAGTAGTTCGAAGGGAGCACAAACGTTTTATTATCGGTCTTTAATTGAAAATGAGCGTGCAGCAAAGTTTATACAGGCTGAATTGCGAACTAGCCTAGAAAATACGAACCGCTCAGCTAAAACAATCTCCCGTGTTTATTTACTTAAGTATGCAAAAACACCAGGTGCTTTAGTTGAGGCTGGTTTTTTATCGAATGTAAATGAACGATATATGTTAAATTCAGAGAAGTATCAGCAAAAGGTTGCAGCTGCGATATACCGGGGAATACTACGTTATTTTACGGAAAAAGGAAATCCTCCTGAGTAAGGAGGGTTTTTTGAGTTCCTCTCGTTAACGAAGTTTTCGGAAAATATGTTATACTGGAAATGTAAACGCATTTATTTTGGAAATGAAAATAAATAAACCCAATTTATTTAACATGACTTTATTTTTCATACAGGGGGCTGGGCTGATTATGGTAACGAAAGAGCAAGTAGTGGAGGCGCTTGAAGGGATTAATGATCCATTTCTACATAAAACATTAAAAGAAACAAATGCAATTAAAGAGGTAAATATAAAGCCTGAGAAAGAGCATGTCAGTGTTAAAATTGCAATTGTAAAAACAGGGACTGCTGAACAAATGCAATTGCAGGCTACTATTGTGAAGCTTGTGAAAGAACTTGGAGCAGCAACGGTTGGTTTGCGTTTCGCTGAATTTACAGAGGAAGAGCTAGCGCAGTTTGCGCCACCGCAAGAAGAGAAAGAAAGTCAATCTTTATTATCAGAGCATTCTAAAACAACATTTTTAGCAGTTGCAAGTGGAAAAGGCGGAGTTGGTAAATCAACTGTTTCTGTAAACCTTGCGATTTCATTAGCTCGTTTAGGAAAGAAAGTTGGTATTATTGACGCTGATATATATGGCTTTAGTGTGCCTGATATGATGGGAATCGAAAAACGTCCAATCGTAAGAGGCGATAAAATTATTCCAGTGGAGCGCTTAGGGGTAAAAGTAATTTCAATGGGCTTCTTTGTAGAAGACAATGCTCCTGTTATTTGGAGAGGGCCAATGCTTGGTAAAATGTTAAATCACTTTTTTACAGAGGTGGAATGGGGCGATTTAGACTATTTAGTATTAGACTTGCCACCAGGTACAGGGGATGTGGCTTTAGATGTTCACTCAATGCTACCATCTTGTAAAGAAATTATTGTAACAACGCCTCATCCAACAGCGGCATTTGTTGCAGCTCGTGCAGGTGCTATGGCACTTCGTACTGAACATAGTATTCTTGGGGTTGTTGAAAATATGGCCTACTTCGAGAGTAAAGTAACCGGTGAGAAAGAGTATGTGTTTGGAAAAGGCGGAGGAGATAAGTTAGCCGCAGAATTACAAACAGATGTATTAGGACGAATTCCACTTCAACAACCAGATTGGAATAAAGAAGATTTTGCGCCATCGGTATACGAGGATACACATAAAACGGGTGTCATCTATCGGACGATAGCTGAGCAAGTTATTGATAGAACATCAGTTAAACAAAAATAAATTTATGCAAGTAGAAAAATTCCCCATCCTGTATGTGGTGATGGGGAATTTCCTATGTGCAAGGAGTTGTTTTATTTTTGTTCTTTGCTTCCGCCTTTTGAACCGCCTTCTCCGCCAGATTCTTTTTTTTCAGAGCCGCCGCTCTTTTCGGCTTTTTCAATACCTTTGCTAATGATATCAATTATCTTAGTTTGGAAGAGTGGACTTTCAGCGGACTCTGTTAATACTTGTTGTAAATATTGACGATACTCTTTGCTTTTCATTGTTTGTAGCATCATCTTCTCTACTTCGGGATTTTTCATAATTTCTATAACGCCTGCTTGATATTCAGGGTCTTTTAATAGAGTTTTCATTAAGGCTGTTTGTTCTTTACTGATACTTTTTGCGAATTTCGCTGAAAACTCTGGGTCTTTAAATAGTTTTTCCCAAAGCTGCTGCCCTTTTTCGGATACCATCGCATCTTCAATCGTTTTTTTGACCACAGTTTCATCCAATATAAGTGCTTGTTTCATTTTCTCATCTGTTAATACATCTTGAATTGCTTTTTTTCCTTGATCGGTTTTTAAAATATCGACAATCATTTTTTTTGTTTGATCGTAATCTAATTCAGATTTCGCTTCTTTTCCTTGTGCACATGCGACAAGTACAGTAAAAAGAAGTGAAGAAACTAAAACGAGCAGCATCCGTTTCATTAGCTGGAGCTCCTTTCAACACAGTTCTCTTTTTTAATATAAATATCTTAGAGGAATTTATACATGTTCATGGCTAGCTTTTTGAAATTGTCATTGATACAATTTAAGTAGAAATATATCAATAATGGGGGATGTGTTGTGAATAGCCGAAAATGGGTACGACTATTTTTAACGACGTTGCTACTTGGGGGGATTAGTACAATCCTTATTGGTTTTATTTTAGGATGGGACAAGTACGCTAAATTTTTTCAAAATTTCGACGGTAAAGAGATTCTAATGATTTCTTTTTGGTTACTTGGCGTTGGTTTTATTTTTAGTGTAATTAGTCAAATGGGCTTTTTTGCGTATTTAACAGTTCATCGTTTTGGACTAGGAATGTTCCGATCGTCTGCTCTTTGGAACGCAGTTCAGCTCTTTTTCATTGCATTTGTACTTTTTGATTTTGTTTATTTAAGATCGGTACTCGTTGCAAATGGAGATGTTTCGTTTGGGAATAATATTCTTGTAGCAGGAATGTTGTTTTTATTTGGAGCACTTGTAGCCTATATAAAGAGTAAAGAGACGAATAAAAAAGCGTTTATACCGGCTTTATTCTTTATGGTCGTCGTAACAATCCTTGAATGGGTACCGGCGCTTCGGATTAATGATACTGATTGGTTATATTTGATGGTTATACCACTTTTATTGTGTAATGCATATCAGTTACTCATATTACATCGTTTAATAGGACAAAGAAGTAAGTCAGTTAGTTAACAATATACGAGTGAAAAAGGATACAGCACCTTTCGTATGGGGTGCTGTATCCTTTTTAGTATGGGGGATTTTTATCCTGCTATTTGCGGACAGTAACACTTCCACCTCAAAATTCAGCGGAATTAAAGAGGTTAGGTGCAAGATGAACGGTCCATAAAAGCCCGATTGGTGAGGGCTAATAATCAGCGGAGAGAATTCCCACTGATTAAAGTTTTACTTTATGTCATTACTTCTTGCACTTGTGTTAGAAATAAGCTGTGATACAGATACTTGCTCATAGCCATCGCTTTTTAATTTCTGCAGGAGCAGCGGTAGAGATTTATTTGTTTGAAGTGCCGAATCGGAAGCGTGTAATAAAACGATGTCTCCACCTCGTAGATTGTTAGCAACTGTTGATACAATTTTATTTACACCAGGGTTTTTCCAGTCGTTTGAATTATTACTCCAGTGTACAACAGTATATCCAAGAGACTCTGCTACTTTGAGAACTGTTTTATTAAATTCCCCACTAGGAGGCCGCAAGAGCTTGACTTGTTTTATGCCAAGCTTTGTAAACACATCTTGCGAACGTAAAAGGTCTCTTCGCATTTCGTTCGCCTCCAAAGAAGTATAAGATGTATAGTTATATCCCATACTGCCAATTTCGTGACCATCCTGTATAATCCGTTCGACAATATCGGGGTGTCTTTCTGCCCATGCTGCAGAAAGGAAGAAAGTCGCATTTTTAATTTCTCTTTCTTTTAAAGTATCAAGAATAGGAACTGCTTTTTTATCTCCCCAGCTAATATCGAATGTTAACGCAACTTGTTTTTTTGCGGTATCGCCTTTGTAAATGACTTTTGGACCAGTTGCAGTTGAAAAAGCCGATTGATGAGAATATGTCTTAAAAAAAAGAAGCCATGCTGTAAACAAGGACAGTATAATAATTAAACTAATGTGCTTAAATTTACGTTTACTTGTTATAAAAAAGAAAAACATAATACTCCGCCCCTTTGTCCAATCCTTTTCAGTTACTTATATGCTCAAAAAGTTGAAAAGAGAACTGAACGATTAATATCGTAGGAAATGGATATAATGGACAATATAGTATGAATTGTAATTTTGGTGGTGATGCATTCGTCATTAGAGTTGATGAATATATTACGTTATTTTATATATATGTTTTGATTTTCTGACATATAAGTCGCTGCTAGGAAGAACAAAGGGTGATCTGCACTCGTTTCTCTCTTTGTTTTAATTTGGCATAGGGCGCGGAAAGAGGGTCTGATCGCTCCTATGCATGACCGGATGTTCTCTCCCACCTAAAGATTAGAGTTTATGTGGGTTTTTTAATTTGTATTTATATAGGCATATGAGTAATTGTTGAGGTGATAGTTTGCTTGGGATTATGATTACAAAAGAAGAACAGAAAGAAATAGAATATGTATTGAAGAGAGAGCTGGATGAGCTTTTATTTGATTTTGCAGACGAGCGAATACATGATGTCGTAAAAAAGACAATGGAAGAACGATATAAAATTCTCTTTTGTTTATTTAGAAGAGTAGCAAATGCAGAAGAATGCATCCGTTATGTAAGAAAAAGAATTTTTTATTAAAAAGTGTTGACTCAAGTAGTTAACATATGATAAATTAATAACCGTCGCTGATGCGGAACAGCAGAAAGCGAAAAAAGAAATTAAAAAACTTAGTTGACATCGAAAAAAGAAGATGTTAACATAAGGAAGTCGCAAATGAGCGACAAACAAGTTCTTTGAAAACTGAACGAAACAAACAACGTGAAACGTCAATTTTTATTTTAGATGCTAGACAAACTAACTT
>NZ_JAEHBX010000319.1:0-281 GCF_016483395.1 Bacillus cereus group sp. N21 | reverse complement strand
GTTCAAAAGTCCATAAAGAAATTCGAAAAGAAATTATTGAGAATAACAAATTAGAAGCAATTATTTCGATGCCAAGTGGTGTGTTCAAGCCATATGCAGGGGTATCGACAGCGATTATGATTTTTACAAAAACGAATGCTGGTGGTACGGATAACGTATGGTTCTATGATATGAAAGTAGATGGATTCTCATTAGATGATAAACGTAAAGAGATTGAAAAAAATGATATTCCAGATATTGTTGCACGTTACAGTAATCTGAAAAATGAAAAGGAACGCAAA
>NZ_JAEHBX010000318.1:0-281 GCF_016483395.1 Bacillus cereus group sp. N21 | reverse complement strand
CATTATACATACACAAATTTATAAGTTTTAAACATTTGATAGTATTTTTTAAGTGTTAAGCCGAGAAAGGTGTGGGGAATTTATTTATAATTAAAATAAAAAATATGTTTAAAACTAATTTTTATGGGTAATTAAATAGTAAAAGTTTGAGATAAGGGGGCGGAAATGATGAATTTGGAAATAAATATTTTGCAAAATGATGTAGGTTATACGGTACAACTTAATGGTGAGATTGATGCGTATACGACATCAGATTTGAAAAATAAGGTAATGCCTATTAC
>NZ_JAEHBX010000317.1:0-282 GCF_016483395.1 Bacillus cereus group sp. N21 | reverse complement strand
AAAAGCAGTAATGTAAGTTCAATATCTTACTATACAAAAAAAGAGGAGGAAATAATATGGCAATCGCAATGGCAGTTTTAAAATTTGTAGGTGGAATCATCCCGTTCGTAGGAGAGCTTTTAAAAGCAGTAATGTAAGTTCATTATTCCGCAATTGCAATTATATGTAAAAAATATCATACAAATGATCTGTATATCAAGAATGGATTGATGTGCAGATCATTTGTGTGAGCAAACTTTAAACAAGAAAAAGAATCCCAGAAATCATAAGGGATTCTTTTTC
>NZ_JAEHBX010000316.1:0-285 GCF_016483395.1 Bacillus cereus group sp. N21 | reverse complement strand
TATGGAAACATTCCCGTATGTAGATAAAAAATGTTATGTTTTTTCTAACTCAGAAAAAGGTTCAAATGAACACGTGGATTTTGTAAATGAAGAGGTAGTGGAGTTTACGAAAAGGTTGAAAGAGCAAGAAGGGTCTAAAATATGGATGGTCGGTGGAGGGAGGGGGGCGGGTATGGGGGGGGGGGGATGGGCGGGGGGGGTGTCCTTGGGGTGGTCGGGGGGGGGGGGGGGAGGGTTGAGGGAGTCTCGGGGGGGTGGCGCAAGGGTTTGGGTTGGCGGGGGGGG
>NZ_JAEHBX010000315.1:0-286 GCF_016483395.1 Bacillus cereus group sp. N21 | reverse complement strand
CACGTGTTTTATATGCACGTGATCTAAGTCAATTCTATTTTTTTATTAAACAAAGCACAGAGTATCTGCAGCAAGATATAAAAGATTATGAAGATGGTCGTGTATGGAGGAATCTACGAAAACGTCATATCCGTAACTATCAGAGGTGGTTGTCAGAAGAGGCAGTTTCCTATCAATCCAAGGAGAAATACAAAGCATCTACGATTAGTTGAATATTAGCATTTGATTGATCCAACAGTTGTCAAATTTATACCGCAGCATATCATGTGCTAAGCCATAATGTCTC
>NZ_JAEHBX010000314.1:0-286 GCF_016483395.1 Bacillus cereus group sp. N21 | reverse complement strand
AATCAAGGCTTACAGCATCTTCAATCAAATCAAACATTAAATCAAATCAATCAAGCTATATATCAGGCTCAGCAACAAATTAAACAAATGGGTCAACAAGGACAACAAATGGGTAACCAGCAAGGACAGCAGATGGGTAACCAGCAGGGGCAACAAATGGGTAACCAGCAAGGACAGCAGGTGGGTAACCAGCAAGGACAGCAGATGAGTAACCAACAAGGACAACAATTTCATTAAAAGCACTTCAAACAAGCCAAAAAACAACCGATTTTACGTATCTTATATA
>NZ_JAEHBX010000313.1:0-289 GCF_016483395.1 Bacillus cereus group sp. N21 | reverse complement strand
CTCTAACCTATTAACAATTTACTCTTCATTCTCAGGAAAAACAGTTGAAGAAATAGAAGCAATGTACGAAGGAAAAGGATACGGCGACTTCAAAGGCGACCTAGCACAAGTAGTCGTAGAAGCAATTCGCCCAATCCAAGACAAATATAACGAACTAATCAGCTCCCCAGAACTAGACGAAATTCTAGACAAAGGTGCCGAAAAAGCAAACCGCGTTGCATTCAAACAACTACGCAAAGTAGAAAACGCAATGGGACTAAGCAGAAAACGTAGATAATATATAAAGCAG
>NZ_JAEHBX010000312.1:0-292 GCF_016483395.1 Bacillus cereus group sp. N21 | reverse complement strand
GGCTTACAGCATAAAATAGAATTCCGCTAGAAATATATGAGCTATATTCTCTTTTATTTTATCTTTGCACCAGAACCCTTGCGACCAAGTAAAAAAGCGCCCTGTAAACAGGGCGCTTCACTTTTACCTAATGACTAATATTAGCACTTGGGTATAATGTTGTTCCTCCAATTGAAACTTTCATTTCATTTGTTAATGGAACATTTTGTTCATTGATAATTGTTCTCCACCATTCCCATGCAAGACCTGTACATTCTCTTGCTACGACTTTTACATTTTTTGAATTCGGCGG
>NZ_JAEHBX010000311.1:0-292 GCF_016483395.1 Bacillus cereus group sp. N21 | reverse complement strand
CAACCCCAACATCGGGCGAACTCGCTTCTTAATAAAACGATGATCTTGTTCTACGATGTTATTAAGATATTTCACTTGCCTTAGTTGGATGCCTGTAGGCATCTTTTTTTCTTTCTTTAACTCTTGGATGGCTATAGGATAGGCTGGGTTCTTGTCTACTGTGATAACACGGGGCTTTGAAACATGAAAAGACCGCAAAGCTTTCTTGAAAAAGCGCTTTGCAGCCTTATGGTCTCTTGTTTTGCTTAAATAAAAATCAATCGTGTTCCCTTCCGAATCAACGGCACGATAC
>NZ_JAEHBX010000310.1:0-295 GCF_016483395.1 Bacillus cereus group sp. N21 | reverse complement strand
CGCTAGATGATACTTTTAATCATTTGCGGTCACTACAATTATGGATGCAGTAACGCCAATTGATAAGTATCGTGAAATTATGGGTGTGCCGTTACCGAAAGTTTGGGAGACGTTATTACCAGACCATTCTATTGAAGTGAGAGAACAAACAGACGCATATTTTTTGGAAAGATTAATTGAAAACATAAAGAGCGGAAAAGGTGCTTTATATCCGAATGTAAAAGAAGTATTTACGCACATAAAAGAAAATAATTGTTCAATATACATTGCTAGTAATGGCTTAAAAGAATACTTA
>NZ_JAEHBX010000031.1:0-59619 GCF_016483395.1 Bacillus cereus group sp. N21 | reverse complement strand
AAAGAGAAAGAGAAAGAGAAAGAGAAAGAGAAAGAGAAAGAGAAAGAGAAAGAGAAAGAGAAAGAGAAAGAGAAAGAGAAAGAAAAACAAGCGGACGCTATTGCAAAAGAAAACAAGAAAGCAGATCAAAATACAGAAGTAACTCCAGCAAAACCAGCACAAGTAACGCAACCAGAACAAGTAACACAACCAGCACAAGCAACACAAGCAACACAAGCAACACAGCCAGCACAACCGGCACAGCCAGCAAAACCAGCACAACCGGCACAGTCAGCAAAACCAGCAAAACCAGCAAAACCAGCACAACCGGCAAAACCAGCACAACCGGCACAACCAGCACAACCAGCACAACCAGCGCAACCAGCACATAAACCGGCTGTTTCTCATGAGAAGCATGAGCAATCAAACCAAAAGGGTCAAACAGAAAAGAATGATCATCAAGACAACGGTAAAAAAGTCGGTCACGAAAAGCATGAAGAACAGCAAGAAGACAAGCACAAAGAAAAATAGTAAGAAAATGTGATAAAATGGTCACTTCTTTAGTGACCATTTTGCTATTTGAAGCAAAAGGAGGGAGGGGGATTACTAGTGTTGAGTTTAGTGATGAAAATCATAAAAAAACCGAAAATAGAAGATATCGTATGTAACATACAAAACAACAGAGGAGATAAGGAAGCTTTTATCGCACAGTATCGGCCTTTTATTCGAAAATCAATCTCGTCTGTCTGCCGCCGGTATATTACAGAGCAGGATGATGAATACAGCATTGGATTGTTTGCGTTTAATCAAGCAATTGAACAGTATTCATATAAAAAAGGAAAATCTTTTCTAGCGTTTGCTGAGCTTGTTATAAAAAGAGATGTAATTGACTATATACGCAAGGAGTCTAAGCATAATCTCGTCTTTTTAAAAGAAGACCAACAAGAGGAAATGGTAGAAATGCAGGTATCGCTTACGGAGTATATGAAAGAGATGGAAAACAGTAACCGTAAGGAGGAAATTCTTCATTTTCAAATTGTGCTAGCTGAGTTTAAAATCACATTTTCAGAGCTTGCTAAGGAATCTCCAAAGCATCGTGATACGCGTGAGCACTTAATAGAAATTGCAAAGATTATTATAAAAGAAGAGAAAATGATGGAAGAGCTGTTCCGAAAGAAAAGGTTACCGCTTAAACACATTGAACCGCGTGTTAGGGCAAGTCGGAAAACGTTGGAGCGGCATAGAAAATACATTATTGCAATGTGTATTATCTTTGCAAACAACTATACATATATTCTTGATTATATAAGAGGGGGGAAGCATGATGAATAAAGGGATTGTGATGGATATAAAAAAACATAGCGTAGTTGTTTTAACTCCAGATGGAGAGTTTATTACGTTTAAAAGAAAATCGCACTCTTATATGATTGGAGAGGAAATCTCGTTTAACGAACAAGAACAAAGAGTACCGCGTTTTTCAATCCCTTCTTTCTTAAAGCCTGCATCATTACTTGTTGCTTGTTTTCTATGTGTGTTTCTGTTTTTCTACAACCAGCCGGAAGAAAAAGCACTCGCTTATGTCTCAATTGATATTAATCCAAGTTTAGAGGCGGGCGTAACAAAGGACCTTCGTGTTATAGATTTGCGAGCTTGTAATGATGATGGAAAGCGCATTTTAAAAGAAATGAAACGATGGAAAAATGAACCTTTGCAAGATGTAGTACGTACCATTGTAAAGCAAAGTCAAGAGGATGGATACTTAACGAATGACAAGCAAGTTATGCTAACAGCTGTTACAAAGGAAAAGTCGCTAGAACCACAGTTGGAAAAGGCTATGCAAGGATTAAAGAAAGAGTATGAGACAAAACATGTTACAGTCGTATATCAAGTGAGTACGATGCAAGTGCGAGAGAATGCCAAGAAAGCAGGAGTCGGCACAGGCGTCTATATAAAGCAAGAGAATGAGAAGAAGAAATCGCTTACTCCTCCTGCACCGCCGTCTAATCAGGAGGAACACCCTCAGGAGATACATTCGCAACCAAAGTCATCATCCGATGCATCATCGGATTTGTCTCCTGTAAAAGAAGAAAGATATGAGAAGCAAGAGCAAATAGAACAAAAGCAATCCCAGGAACAGCAACCCCAGGAACAGCAACCCCAGCAATCAAAAGGAAATAATGGGCATCAGCAAGAAAACAACGGTAAAGAGTATAAACAAGAAAATAAAGAGTCTCAGCAAGAAAACAATGGTAAAGGGTATAAACAAGAAAATAAAGAGTCTCAGCAAGAAAACAACAGTAAAGGGTATAAACAAGAAAATAAAGAGTCTCAGCAAGAAAACAACGGTAAAGGATATAAACAAGAAAATAAAGAGTCTCAGCAAGAAAATAAAGGCAATATAAACGAAAACAACGGGCATAAAAAAGAGGACAAAAACGTTCCTGCCACGCAACATCAGGGGAAAGAAAAGAAAAATCCATAGAATATTTAAGAAGTATAGGGGACATTGTTTATCAAGACCTAAATGAAAAATTCCCAATAAGTAAAGGACAATACATATTTTATATAACCCAAAATATGATATTTTTATAAAAAAGTTTAATCAAAATTCACTTAGAATTCTTTACGTGAAGGGATAAAGCATCGCATCTTTTTTAGAAACGTCGCAACTTTCTTAAGAACTTCGCGTCTTTATTCAAAGCATCGTGATTTTATTTCAAAGCCAGAGTAAGAGTAGAAAAAATTGTAACGCTAGGGAATAATGAAGCTAAGTATTTTTATTTTTGGGACTTAGATGGAAATATGTTCGAAGCGGCTTGGTCGGTGTGGGATGAAACTGTATAAAGAATATTGATATGTGAGGGTTTTACTGCCCGCGAATAGCGAGATAAAATGAATGCGAGTATTTTTACATATGAATCTATGAAAAAGTTGATGAAATTGTCAGCTTTTTATTTTTGAAAAAAATTGTTTATCTATTTTTATAAAAAAATATTTTTTTGACCCCCATAAAATTTTTATTTCCTCCGAATATGTATAGTGAAGAAAGCAATTAGAATTGAAATCATTTCGTACAGCAACCTTGATTTTGAGAGGTATCGAAGCCATGCATATGATGAAAAAAGGGCAACTTCACCAAAGGGTGAAATCTGCCCAAAATGAGGTTGAAGTCATTCATAAGTTATTTGGATTAGTCGTTTGATCTCAAAGTTAACGGGAAATTACTGTTCTATATTCCTATTAAGCTATTTTCACACCAGAACCCTAGAAGGTCTATCTATTAAAATAGTTTGCGTTTGTACTTAGAATAAAAAGAAAAGGAGTATGTAAAAAAATAATGGAGAAAAAAATTCAACAAAAGACAGATAACTCAAAACCCGTTTTTTATGATCCTAAAGGAAGAAGAAAAATAGCTTTCAGTTGGTTTCTATGTATCTCAATAGTTAGCGTAAGTATTGTATTTTATTTTTTCTTTCGAAGTATTTTTTCAACACCAGAAATTCCAAATATGAATCCTTCTGTAAAGCAAGATACTAAACTTGTACCTATTAATCAAAAACTCAGCGACCAGCAGTTAAAGAAGGAAGAATTCAAATCTCCTAATACCGAAATAAAGAATAATGAAAATTCAGAAAAATCAACAGGCAATGGCGAACAACCTAAAGAAGTTTATGGTTTTTATGTAAACTGGGATGAAAATAGTACTGCTTCTTTAAAAGAAAATATCGATTCATTAACCATGTTAGTACCAGAATGGTATCACTTAAAAGCAGACTTAACAATTAGTAGTGAGATTAAGCCTGACATTGTAAAGTTAGCAAAAAAAAATCATGTGAAAATTATGCCTTTGCTTACTAACTATACGCAAGAAGCTTCTGGTCCTGATAGTAAACTTATTCATAAGTTACTGAATGATTCAGATGATGTACAGACAAAGTTTATTAATGATTTAGTAAAGCGAATTGAAGAGAATCAATTTGCAGGTATTAATATTGACTTTGAGTCAATACCTGAAGGCGATAGAGATAAATTAACAAATTTCATGAAAGAACTTACTACGGTCTTTCACAAACATCATTTGCTCGTAACGCAAGATGTCCCTGCTAATGATAAAGCCTTTGATTATGGTGCATTAGCCAAAGTAATAGATCGTATGATTGTAATGATGTATGATGAGCACTATGGAGCAGGGACACCAGGACCAATTGCTTCAAATAAATGGTTTGAACATACGCTCAATGATCTAAACATTCCCTCTGAGAAACTTATAGTTGCTTTCGGTAACTATGGATATGATTGGGAAGTAAATAGCAAAAAACCTGCGAAGTCTTTAACTTTCTCAGAAGTTATGACAATGGCTCATGATTCAAATATAAAAATTCAATGGGATAAGATTAGTGGAAACCCTTATTTTCGATATAAAAAAGGAGCGAAAGAACATACTGCTTGGTTCTTAGATGGTGTTACTCTTTATAATCAAGCAAAAATCGCAATGAACAACAATGCAAAGGGATTTGCATTATGGAGACTAGGAGCAGAAGATCCTACTGTATGGAAAGCTTTAAAAGATCCTATTGAGGTACAAAATAATCCTGATGCATTACATAAAATCGCTAGTTTAGATGAAGTAAATTATTCTGGGCAAGGCGAAATTTTACAGATTGAGAATGAAAGACAAAATGGATTGAGAGATTTTAAAGTAGGCAAAGAAGGTTATCTTACAGATGAAGTATATCAATCACTACCATCTTCATATCAAGTGAAACGCTATGGAAAACCAAAAGGAAAACAAGTAGTACTAACATTTGATGATGGACCAGATCCTAAATACACACCGGAAATTCTAGATATATTAAAAGAGCATAAAGTAAAAGCAGCCTTTTTTGTACTTGGTGAAAACGCCCAAATAAATCCTAATCTTGTTAAAAGAATATACGATGAAGGCCATGAAATTGGCAATCATACCTTCAAGCATCCTAACGTAGCTGATACGTCTTTACTACGAACAAAAGTAGAACTGAATACAACTCAGCGCCTGATTCAGGAAATAACTGGACACTCTACGGTTTTATTTAGGCCACCATATGAAGCGGATGCTGAGCTGGATTCACCAAATGAAATAGTACCTATTTTGCGTGCACAAAATATGAACTATACAATGGTGGCAGAAAAAGTTGATCCTGAGGACTGGGCGACGCCCTCAACAAATGAATTGGTAAAGCGTGCTCTTAATCCCATTTATAAGGGGGAGGGAAATGTTATTCTTCTCCATGATGCAGGAGGAAATCGTACTCATACGGTAGAGGCGCTGCCAATTATTATTAAAGATCTTAAAAAGCATGGATATAGTTTTGTAACAATTTCAGATTTAATGGATAAAGAACGAGATGAAGTAATGCCTCCCGTTTCTTCTGAGGGTAAGCAATATTTACTTTACAACAAAGCTGTTTTTTCAGGAGCGGGGTATTCTAAGCATATATTAACAACTATTTTTTATATTGCTATTGGATTAGGTATTTTCCGATTCCTATTTTTAATTTATTTTGCATTCAAGCAAAAAAGGAAAACAAGATCTCGTTTATTTACTAATTCGTCTTATCAACCTTTCGTTAGTGTTGTGATAGCAGCATATAATGAAGAGAAGGTTATAACCAAGACGATTCGCTCAATTTTGGATAGTGATTATAGAGAGTTTGAAGTTATTGTTGTTGATGACGGATCGAAAGATGGTACGTCAAAAGTAATTCAAGAAGCATTCCATAAACATCCTAAAGTTTGTTTAATTCAGAAAGAAAATGGTGGGAAATCATCCGCAATGAATTTAGGATTTCAAAAATCACGAGGAGAAATTATTGTCACTTTAGATGCGGATACTATTATTGCGCAAGACGCTATTTCTCTAATGATTAGACACTTTGAAGATCATAATGTAGCAGCAGTTTCAGGAAATGTCAAAGTGGGAAATAGACGGAATTTGTTAACTACTTGGCAACATGTTGAATACATTACAGGATTTAATTTAGAACGCAGAGCTTTTGATGAGTTGAATTGTATCACGGTAGTTCCTGGAGCTATTGGAGCATGGCGTAAAAAGAATGTAGTTGAATCTGGATATTTAAGCGAAGATACACTTGCAGAAGATACGGATCTTACTATAACATTTTTACGTCAAGGGCATCGAATTGTATATGAAGAAAAAGCATATGCTTATACGGAGTCGCCTGAAGATGTGAAAAGTCTCATTAAACAGCGATATCGTTGGTCGTATGGTACACTCCAATGTCTTTGGAAGCATCGAAAGGCATTGTTTAATCCAAAGCATAAAACATTAGGGTTTGTTGCATTACCTAATATGTGGTTGTTCCAATATGTCCTGCAGTTCATTGCTCCTTTAGCAGATATATTAATGATTATAGGGCTATTTGGTAGCAATCCGCTAAAAGTTTTGGGATTTTATCTTGTATTCTTTCTAATGGATCTTCTCGCTTCTCTTTTTGCATTTAAATTAGAGAAAGAGAATCCTAAACCATTAGCATGGTTAATTTTACAACGCTTTATTTATCGTCAATTTATGACTTATGTTGTAATTAAATCTGTATTTTCATCTATTCGTGGGGTTGCGGTAGGATGGAATAAATTGAAGAGAATGGGAAGTGTTAAGCACTCCTCTGAACATAATGAGGCATCATAAGAGAGCAGATAATCTGCTCTCTTTTTTTACTAGTAGCTTCTTATTTTGAATAACAATAGTTATGAATGATGTGGAACGAAAAATGCAAGTGGTAGAAAAAGAGAGAAATGGAAAATATGCTTTCTTGAATGATCCTAAGGTAATATGCCATTTTGTACACTTACAAAAAGATATAGATAAGAAGAAAAAATAGAAAAGAGGATACAGATGAATTCTTTAATTTACTCATTTTATTTTCCCTAATCTATTTGATTGTTGAGAATATAAAAACAGAAAGTGTAGCTTCTTTAGCTAAACTTTCTGTTTTTTCTTTTAGAATACACAATCATTCATTTAAATTCCCGAAGAAGAAATTCGTTTTTTTGTTTTTGGTAAGATAATAAATTTGATGAAAAATATGCTGACTATAACAGTTGAAAGAACAGGCAAAAAATCCTGTAGTGCAGCAAATAAAATAATGGAAAATAACGCTAGCTGAACGATTGCTAATGAAAATATAAGAGTGAGAAATTGACGTACTCTTTCTTTAAATGAAATCGGATATAATGCTACAATAGTATTTCCCGAAAAATATTTCCATAAGGAACGCAATTGCATAGCAGTCATATATAAGAGACAGCAAGTGATAGCGCCTTTTACAAATACATTTGGTACGAAATATAAAATGAAAGAACCGATAATAGTCAATCTCATATATATACCAAAATAATCATTCGCACGTAAGAATGATAAAGTGTTCAAATATAAAAAAGTAGATTGTTTTTTATGTAATATAGGTTCTAGCCAACTTGTTAGCCATTTTCTTTGTTTTACTTGTTTTTTCAGCTGCGGGACATCGGTGAAAAAGTTTGCAAATTGGTAAAAGCGCATGTCCATTTTTTCTTCTTGCTCAATTATATATTCCCATCCAATTCGTTTTGTTGGTTGTTTTGTTGTATAAACAAGTAGGAAGACAAGAAGTAATAGCATCGCACCTAATAGAACAACTGATACGGACTGAAAGAGCATATAAAGAATAAGTGCATTACAAGTGAAGCGAATAATAAACCAGATTTGGCTGTTATATTGATCACGCCATATCCAATTGATATATAGGTTCCAACCTTTTATTAACATTAAAATGAAAAAGATCGTACATAAGAATGGAACGGTTGTCTGTAATGTTTGCATTGCTAGCGGTGTAATGATTAGAAACGTAAATAGCAATGGAAAAAGTTGAATGACATAATTGTATAGAAGAGACTGTTTGAAATAAGATGTTAATTTCTCTTCGAGTGCCAGTAAATAGACAGCGTCAGGCTTCTGGATAAAAGTACGAATCGGGCATCTCGTTATCATGATGGTAAGCAGAGATATAATGATGATTAATGAAATGCCTTTAGAAGGAGATGTTTTAAGAAACTTGGCGTAATAATACGCACCAATGCATGAGACGAAGATAAAACTGTATAGTAGACCGCTAATCATGCGTGCAAAGTACATGATGACGTTTTGAATATGCTTTTGGAAACGAGTGCTCCATAGTGTTTCGATTGACATGTTTTTTCACCTCTGTCTTCTATTATATAGGTTTCTTTCTTATACAAAAATAAAAACGAGCAAATTGCTTTAAGCAATTTGCTCGTTTTTATTTTCTTCATTTTTTTTCTTATCGCGATTCATTAATGGATAAAATGCAAAGCCAATTACAAATAAGCCGATTCCAAGAAGGAATGTTTTTATATCTGAGGATCCAGTTTTAATGACCCACAGTGCATAGCAAAGTGCAATGACTGCGATAATACCATCCATAATCCTTGAACCGGGTTCGTTTTTATACGTTTCACCAGTTGCAACGAGTTTTAATTGGAAGATTGGTGAAACGAGATAAGGGATTAAGTAAGCTAAGGTTGAGACAGTAATAACGAATGTATAGGCCTCAGCAATGGTCCCTGATAACGTTGAGAAAAGGAAGACTTGCGACATAATATTTGTCAGTCTTAGTGAATAAATTGGACTTCCTTTTTTGTTTGTTTTTGCAAAGAAGGAAGGGAAGAATCCTTCTTTCGCCGCCTGATAAGGTACTTCTGAGCTTAATAAAATCCAGCCTAAGATAGAGCCGAATAGGGAAGTAAGAGCAAGTAGTGCCATCAATTTCCCACCGCCGTGGCCCATTGCAGCATTTAATGCATCGGCTAATGGACGTTCAGAAGTTTGAAGTTTATCAATGTGCAGAACACCCATTGTTAAAATGGTAATTCCTAAATAAATGGCAACTGTTAGTAATAAGCCAGCTACAGTTGCATGCTTTACTGTTTTTGGCGATTTCGCACGGTTTGATAAAAGAACAGCTGATTCAATACCGATAAATGCCCAAAGTGTTGTAAGAGCGGCTAAATTCACTTGTGAAAGTAGTCCATGTGACACGCCTTCTTTATCAATCACTGGTGTGTACCATTGTCCAAATTTAGAAGCTTGAAATGCAAACAAAGTAACAACGATAAATAGAAGGAATCCAGTTACCTTTGTTGTTGTTGCTAGGAAGTTTAATTTCCCGGCTCCGTTTACACCGTTTGTTAAAATCATATGTGTTCCCCATAGTAAGCATGAACAGATGCAAAATGTAATCAGTTTTCCAACTTCCACATCGAAAGAGCCGATTGAAAATAAGATACGTGTATCTTTCATAATCGGGAAGAAGAGTGATAAATAACCTGCAAAAGATGTAATAATAGCAACATTACTTGCCCAGTTTGCGACCCAGTAGCCCCAAACTATGCTGAAACCAGCCATTTTTTTCTTTTTTGGTGATGAGAATAAAGCATATGCATGACTTTGTGGTCCTGTTGTTAAGTCAGGACGACGAATTGCCAAATTACCGAAAACAAGAGCTAGCATTAAAACACCAAACCCTGTTGTTAACCAAGCTAATGTAACACCGAGTGGGCTTGCTGTTTGTGCTAACGTACTTGGCACCATGAAAATACCAGCGCCAACCATGTTACCGACAACGAATGCTGTCAGTACCCAAAAACCCCATTTTTTTTGTTGCATAAAAAATACCTCCAAAGTTAGTATAACCAAGTCAAGCGAGGAGATATGTATGTCTTCCAAAAAGGGAAGAAAGGTAAGCTTCATACAAAACAAAAAAAGCACGTGTAATTGTCGCTACGTGCTTTCTATCTTATAGGAAACCCACGACATACCTCTCGATAGCTCTCCACAAACAAATTGTTTGTGACAGTTCTGCACTTATTAAATAGCAGACCCAGCAAGAATGCACAGTGGGCATTTCTTACTTCGGCAACCATTCCTTTCCCATTCATTCATCGATGCCACTACATCTCCTGAAATGATACTCTTAATGACTGCAACCTCTACCTCACCGAGATACGAATGAGGATTTATGTATTAAATTAACATAATCAAGGGTAACAAATGAATTTTTATACGTCAATGGATATAGTAATAATCAGACTATAGTGAACAATTTGTCATTAAAAGAAGAGGGATTTTTTAGAAATAGGCTCTGTTAATCTGTGTGTTAAACTAATGAAGCAAATATTTTTGATATTTTGTTTCACTTGAGTCTAGAAAAACAACATAATTATTCTGTAAGGTTATTTGAGAATGTAATGGATTGGTTAATGAGAGAAGAGAAAGCGGGCTCATTGTAGCTCTTTTTTCTGTGCTGAAATATTACCATATAACAGAGCCTAGGAATAAAAAAAGAAGCTAAGTCTACAACCGTAGATTAGCTTCTAACACGAAATATTATACTAAGTTTAATACAGTTACTTTTTCACGTGTCATAGACTCAAGGCTCTTACGAATACCTTGTGCTCCCATACCAGAACCCTTCACACCGATGAATGGGAAGTGGTCAGGACCACGCTCTGTACGTCCGTTAATTTGAACGGAGCCAGTATCGATTTTGTTTGCAATTGCAAATGCTTTATTAATGTCTTTTGTGAAGACACTTGCTTGTAAGCCGAAATCTGATTTGTTCGCAATTTCAATTGCTTGTTCATCAGAAGAAACACGGATGATTGGAAGGATTGGGCCGAATGGCTCTTCCCAAGCAACTTTCATATCTTCTGTTACATTGTCAATTAATGTTGGGTAGATTAAGTTGCGCTCGCGTTTGTTACCAATTACGATTGTAGCGCCTTTTTCTACTGCATCGTCAACTAATCCTTGAACGAAATCAGCAGATTTATCGTCGATTAATGGCACGATTGTACAGTCTTGTTCTGGAGAACCAACAGTTAATTCAGCCACTTGATCTTTTAATAAGCTAACAAGCTCGTCCGCTACATTTTCATGTACAAGCACGCGCTTGATTGCAGTACAGCGTTGACCTGAGTATGAGAATGCGCCACTAACGATATGTTTTGCTGCTTCCCCTAGGTCAGCATCTTCACGTACGATACCAGGGTCTTTACCGCCAAGTTCTAATACAAGCGGAATCATAGCAGCTTTTTTCGCTAAGTGAGCACCTGTGTTTGTACCACCTGTGAACGATACCATATTTACGCCAGGATGTTCTACTAAGTAGTCGCCGATAACAGAACCGCGTCCTGTTGCTACGTTTACAAGTCCTTTTGGAAGACCTGCTTTATGAAGAGCTTCAACCATTTTAATACCGCTAATTGCGCCTTGTGTTGCTGGTTTAAAGATAACAGCGTTCCCCATAATAAGAGCTGGTGCAAGTTTTGCAGCAGATAAGTTTACAGGGTAGTTAAATGGTGCGATTGCTAAAATAACACCACGTGGTGCACGTTGAATGATTGCAAGCTTGGATTTAGATCCACCAGGGAAGCTATCGCCCATCATGCTTTCGCCATGCATGTGTAATGCTTCATCTACAGTATAACGAATTAAATCAGCTGTACGAACAACTTCTTTTTTCGCATCTTTATAACCTTTACCGACTTCTTTCATTACGATATCGGCAATTTCATCTTGCATATTTACGAGCTCATCAGCCCATTTATATAAATATTTTGCACGATCTTGAAGAGAAGCTTCAGCCCATTCTTTTTGAGCTTGTTGTGCTGATTTAATTGCTTCGTCAACTTCTTCACGAGTAATTGCTTGTACTTTACCAATTACTTCGTGTAAGTATGGTGATGGAATATCAATTGTTTGCCCAGAAGAGCTTTCTCTCCATTCACCGTTTAAATAAAATTTGTACGTATTGCTAGTTGTCATGATTTGTCCTCCTAAAATAGCAACTTGTAAGAGTGAGTATATGGTGATTGTAGGGGGTTTGAGAACATTTTTCAAACAAAATGTTTATGGAAACGATTTCTTATGTGATTTTTATTTTGTATGCCCTTTCTTAAAGGGGTTTACCTTATTTGTAAGTGAAATATAGGATTATCTATAATAATATCGATAGATAATTTTTTCGAGTATCGAAGTGGTATTGTACATCTTTTATTTTTGGTGATAAAAGTTTATTTTGTAAAATAATGAAAAAAACAATTGACAGAAAAGTTGATAAAGTTATAAAATTAAAAATGGAAAATAAATGAAGGGGGTGCGCGTAATGATTGTAATGGTAAATATGACTGGCTTAGTTGGATTACATGGTGGGAAACATTCATATCATTACGCAACCCGTACGGAAAGATAGTGCTTTTTTGTTTTTTCAAAAAGCGTACGTTGCGTATTTCGTAACGTACGCTTTTATGCGTTTTTGCGCATATCGTCAAGCGGCGGTATGCGTTTTTTTGTCTCTATTTTGGTTGTTTCCATACTTTGTATGGTTTCGATAAAGTGAAACTTCCATTCGTAAGGGGGATTTATCTCCCACGGATGGTTAGTTGAACCAATCGGGCATTAACGGGCAGTTATCCCCTTATCTATCGTGCTCATTTCTTGCTGAATCTTGAGGTGGGGATTTTACTGCCCGCAAATAGCGGGGTAGAAAAATATGGAAGGTGAGAAGTTATGGTGAAACAGTACAATTGGTACGGTGTAAAAGCAGGGGCTTTTGATAGTGGATAACAGAAATAGACTGAAACAAAATCGAGAAGGGAGAGATTTCATTGTTTTCAGTATTACAAAAGTTAACATGGTTTTTTAAAGAACATTGGAAGAGGTATAGCATAGCAATTGGAGTGCTTCTAATTGTAAATGTAATAGAGGTAATTCCTCCGAAAGTAATTGGATTAACAATTGATCATATAAAAGTAGGTTCTTTAACAAACGAAGTGATTATACAGTATGTTTGGATTTTATTTGGGGCGGCAGTTGGTGGGTATGTACTCACCTACGTATGGCAGCACCAATTATTTGGCGGTGCATTCGTGCTTGAAAAAACGATGCGTTCAAAATTTATGGGGCACTTGTTGAAAATGACGCCGACCTTTTATCACAAAAATCGTACTGGTGATTTAATGGCGAGAGCGACAAATGATTTAAAGGCGATTGCTATGACTGCTGGTTTTGGGATTTTGACACTTGTTGATTCTAGTTTATATATGCTCACAATTGTTTTTATGATGGGATTTTCAATCAGTTGGCAACTTACAATTGCGGCACTTCTTCCCTTGCCGATTATGGCATATGCGATGAATATATATGGGAAGAAGTTACATGAACGCTTTACGATTGCTCAAGATGCTTTTGGAGATATGAATGATAAAGTACTTGAATCGATTGCAGGCGTGCGTGTTATCCGTGCATATGTACAGGAAAAAGCTGATGAGCAAAGATTTCATCAATTAGGAACAGATGTATATGAAAAAAATATGAAAGTAGCAAGAATTGATGCACTGTTTCAGCCGACGGTTAAGATGCTAGTTGGTCTTAGTTATTTAATTGGCCTTGTATATGGAGCGTTTTTAGTGTTCCAATCGAAGGTTACTCTTGGTGAACTTGTGTCTTTTAACGTTTATCTTGGGATGATGATTTGGCCAATGTTTGCGATTGGTGAATTAATAAATGTCATGCAGCGCGGAAATGCTTCGCTAGATCGTGTCAATGAAACGTTAGCGTATGAGCCTGACGTGAAGAACGTGAAAAAGCCGACGCGTGTACACGAGCCAGAGTATATCGACTTTGATAAAGTTTCCTTTTCGTATCCTGCTTCACCTGAGCTTAATTTGAAAAATGTTTCTTTTTCATTAAAGCAAGGGGAAACGCTTGGTATTGTTGGGAAAACAGGGAGTGGTAAAACGACTCTTGTTCGCCAGCTCCTTCGTCAATATCCACTTGGAGAAGGGGATATTACGGTGTCGAATGTTGCGCTTGATGAAATTTCAACCGAAAACGTACGAAGTTGGATTGGATATGTACCGCAAGAGCATATTCTATTTTCAAAAACAGCACGAGAAAATATTTTATTTGGGAACAGAGAAGCAAATGAGGAGGAGCTTCAAAAAGCAATTGAAATTGCAGCATTTAAAAAAGATCTGGAGTTTCTTCCAGAAGGATTAGAGACGCTTGTTGGAGAAAAAGGTGTTTCTCTATCTGGTGGACAAAAACAACGGATTTCGATTGCGCGAGCTGTGATTCAAAATCCGGAAATTTTAATTTTAGATGATTCATTATCGGCTGTGGATGCTCGAACAGAAGCAGCGATTATTGAAAATATACGGAGAGAAAGAAGCGGAAAAACAACAATTATAACAACGCACCGCCTGTCAGCTGTGCAGCATGCTGATTGGATTCTCGTTATGGATAATGGTGAAATTATCGAAGAGGGAACACATGATAGGCTCGTTTTGAATGGTGACTGGTATGCGGAGCAGTTTGAAAGACAGCAGGGCGAAAACGTAGAGGGTGAGGTGAAAATATGAGTGTTGGAAAACGGTTATTTCAATACGCTATGAAAGTAAAGGGAACCATTTTTGTGGCACTTGCAATGTTATTTATTTTCGTTATTGCAGAGCTTGCAGGCCCATTTGTAGCAAAGACAATGATTGATGATCATATTGTCGGTATTGAGAAACCATGGCATGAAACAGTGCAAGGGGACGATGCCGTACTTTATAACGGAGCTTGGTATAAGCGAAGCGACCGCTTTGAACAAGGTGAACAAAAAGGAAAAGAAGTTCGTATTATACAAGTTGGTTTCACTTATTATTTTGTACCTAATAAGGTTGCAGCAGAGGGAACACATTCTGTAAAGGGAGATATTATTACAGTTCAAAGTGGAAAAGCAACGCAAGTGTATAAAGCAAAAATGTTAACAAACAAAGAAGTGTATTCGTTTTATGAACCTGAGATGAAACGATTACTTTTACTTGGCGGAGGATATTTTGCACTATTGTTAGTTGTATCTTTATTTGCATATGGTAAACAGTTTTTCTTACAGAAAGCATCTAATAAAATCATTCAAATTATGCGTGAAGATGTCTTTTCTCATATTCAAACATTACCGATTCGTTATTTCGACCATTTACCAGCAGGGAAAATTGTATCGCGTGTAACGAATGATACGGAGGCCATTCGGGAGTTATATGTAACAGTTTTAGCGACATTTGTTTCTAGTTTTATTTATATTATCGGAATCTTTATTGCTTTATTTTTACTTGATATGAAATTAGCGCTGTTATGTTTAATTATCGTACCAATTTTAATTGTTTGGGCTGTTGTATATAGAAAATATGCCTCTGTGTACAATCATAAGATGCGCTCTCGGTTATCAGATATTAATGGAACAGTGAATGAATCCATCCAAGGAATGCCTATCATCCAGGCATTTCGTCAAGAACGTGCAATAAAGAAAGAATTTGAAGAATTAAATGAAGATTACTTTAAGTACCAAAATAAAATTTTAAATTTAAATGCAGCGACATCGCATAATTTAGTGGGTGTCTTACGCAACATTGCTTTTACAGCGGTTATTTGGTATTTTGGCGGTGCCTCTTTGAGCGCTGCTGGGATTATCTCTTTAGGGATACTGTATGCATTTGTCGATTATTTAACAAGGCTCTTCTCACCAATTACAAATATGGTAAACCAGCTTGCGAATTTAGAGCAAGCGCGCGTTGCATCGGAACGTGTATTTGAACTGCTGGATGAAAAGGGCGAAGTAGTGGAAGAGGAACGTATACCACGTCTTAATGGAAATGTTCGATTTGATGATGTTTCATTTTCTTATAATGGGAAAGATGAAGTGTTAAAAAATATTTCTTTCGAGGCAAAAAAAGGAGAGACGGTGGCCCTTGTTGGTCATACGGGATCTGGGAAAAGTTCTATTATGAATGTACTCTTCCAATTCTATGAGTTTCAAAAAGGAAAACTTACAATCGATGGGCATGACGTAAAAAATATACCAAAGCAAGCACTCCGCGAGCACATGGGAATTGTATTACAAGATCCATTTTTATTTAGTGGTACAGTTGCGTCGAATGTAAGTTTAGAACATCCAAAGATTTCAAAGGCTCGAATTGTAAAAGCACTGCATGATGTAGGGGCAGAACGATTTGCTAACAATATAGAAGAAGAAATTACGGAAAAAGGAAGTACCCTATCGACTGGAGAGCGCCAACTTATATCTTTTGCACGTGCGTTAGCATTCGATCCTGCCATTTTAGTGTTAGATGAAGCGACTTCAAGTATTGATACAGAGACTGAGGCGATGATTCAAGGGGCACTAGAAGTTGTAAAGAAAGGAAGAACAACATTTATTATTGCACATCGCCTTTCCACAATTAAGAGTGCAGATCAAATCATTGTGCTCGATCGAGGGACTATTCTTGAAAAAGGGTCACATGAAGAATTAATGCAGAAAAAGGGTCGTTATTATGAAATGTATAAAACGCAAATAGAAGGAAGTCAAAGTGCGTAATTTTCACGAAATGTTCAGAAAACTTTAAAGCGATGTTTACAAATGCTCCCATCCCTTTCCTTATCCATGTGATATGTTGGAAGCAAGGGGGAGATAGAGATGGAAGAATTATCAGTTACATTTAACATTGCTTTCTTTTTATTATTGTGCGGAATGATCGGGTATTGTGTATTAGATTCTTAAAGGCAAGCTCTTTTAAGAGTGTTGAGAAACAGGGGCAGCTGCCTCTGTTTTTGTCGTTGTTTGTCAAAATGATAACCCCATAGTTAGTAAAATGATTGTTGAGAGCAGTTAACCTCTGATAAACTTAATTTATCAGAATTTTCCGGACTGATGATTGTTTGATGTTTCGTTAAAGCATAGGATTGAGGAATAAGCATAAGAAAATTTCACTAAGTAATAACCGGATTTAGCAGAAGACTAACTATTAAATGGGGATTATCTAAATGATACGTGTTTATAGGGGAAAAGAAGATAAGGTCAGTATATTAAATCTAATAAAAAGTATGGGGATAGAAGAAGAGGTAGGTTCTTTAGATGATATTGTCCTAAATTCTATGCAATTTCTCCTATATGAACAAAATGGAATTGAAGGGTTCTCATATTCATCTGTCTATGCAAATAGTGCTGGAGAGTCTATTGCTCAAATCAGTGTTTATGTAGAACCAGATTCCCGTTTAAAAGGTATTGGTTCTACATTATATAAAGCAATGGAAGAGGTAATTTCTAAAACAAAACCAGATTTTGTGTGTACTTATATGAGAGTCGAATCAGAAAATCCTATTGGCTTTGCTAAGAAAATGGGGTTTGAAAAATGGTGGGGTTCACTTGAATCGGTATACAAGGGAGGAACTTTTCCTAAAGCAGACATTGAGTTGATTAAATATGAAGATAGATTTTTTGACCAGTTTGTAAAAATGGTACAGGAATGTTATTACGAGTTGCACGAAAAGAATGGTATTAAACCTTACCTTGCTCCAGAAGACGGTGTAAAAAAATACAAATTAAACAATAAAAATAATGTATATTTAGTGTTAGAAAATGAACAAATTGTTGCATCAGTTACTACTGGAGAAGGGATATTAGATAATTTAATGGTTGTTCCAAGTTACCAAGGAAATGGATATGGACGTAAGGCTTTACAATTCGGTATGAACGAGATGTTAGAAGAAGGATACGAAGAAATCCGAATATGTTTTCTAGAGGGAAATGAAAGTGCTGAGAGGTTGTACACCTCTTTAGGCTTTAAGCCGCTTCATAATACACAGGTTTATCGAAAGTTCTTGTAAATTAAACACTCATTATTCCACAATCGGGAGCTTTAAGGGAACTCAATAATAGGAGTTCCCTTTCTTTATCTCAAAAAATAACAACATTGTTTAACATAGCTTGTTGTATAGAAAAATCCATATTGATCTTTCAACAGCCCAGTTATGACTATGAAGGAGAAAAGAAGACTTCTACTCATTTTCTCCTTTTGTTTTCACACGGCATGGGGCAAAAAAAGGCCCTGCCCACATTTATGCATGGTCGGATCCTCTCTCCCATCTAAAAAACAATGGTTTTGTCAATTTATATAAAAGTAAGTATTGTTTTACCTTTCTTCTTAGAAGTGCTATATTTAAAAATGTTACTTATTTTTTGTACGTAGTGATTTTATATCATGTTGTTTGATTATGAAAAAAAAGGATACACTAATGACGAACATTTTCATTGAAAAATTGTTCAAGATTGCATACAATCAATATAGTTTTTAAATTCCTATCAGAATACTTGGAGGACTAATATCATGAAGAAATTATTTTCAGTGCTTGCAGTAGCTACACTAGCAGTCGGTATTGTGGCGGGCTGTGGCAAAGAAGAGAAAAAAGATACAGCTACTAGTCAAGATGCATTGCAACAAATTAAAAAAAGCGGTGAATTCGTTGTTGGTACAGAAGGTACATACCCACCGTTTACATTCCACGATGGAAGTGGAAAATTAACTGGATTTGACGTTGAGTTAACAGAAGAAGTTGCAAAACGTCTCGGTGTGAAACCAGTATTTAAAGAAACACAATGGGATAGCTTGCTTGCAGGGCTTGATGCAAAACGTTTCGATATGGTTGCGAATGAAGTCGGAATTCGTGAAGATCGTCAAAAGAAGTATGATTTCTCTAAACCGTATATTTCTTCTTCAGCAGCACTTGTCGTTGCAAAGGATAAAGATAAACCTGCTTCATTTACAGATGTAAAAGGATTAACAGCAGCACAGTCTTTAACAAGTAACTATGCGGATCTTGCAAAGAAAAATGGTGCGAAGATTCAAGGTGTAGAAGGCTTTAGTCAAGCAGTAGAACTACTTAATACAGGTCGCGTTGATTTCACAATCAATGATAAATTATCAGTGTTAAACTATTTACAAACGAAAAAAGATGCAAATATTAAAATTGCAGCAACAGAAAAAGAAGCGTCACAAAGTGGGTTCTTATTCCGTAAAGGTAGCGATAAGCTTGTACAAGAAGTAGATAAAGCGTTAGAAGATATGAAAAAAGATGGTACGTATGACAAAATAACGAAAAAATGGTTCGGTGAAAATGTATCTAAGTAATGCATTGATTACAGATCGATTGTCTACATGGATAGATATTATGCAAGCATCCTTCATGCCTATGCTAGAGGGTGCTCTTTTCACGACAATCCCATTAACGATTATCACATTTGTGATCGGTATTATTTTGGCGATATTTACGGCTTTAGCACGTATTTCAAGTAGCCGCCTACTACAATGGATTGCTCGTATCTATGTATCTATTATTCGCGGAACACCACTTCTTGTACAATTGTTTATTATTTTCTATGGACTTCCAACTCTTAACATTGAGATTGATCCATATCCAGCAGCTATTATTGGTTTTTCATTAAATGTTGGTGCATATGCATCTGAAATTATTCGTGCTTCTATTTTGTCTATTCCAAAAGGACAATGGGAAGCAGCATATACAATTGGGATGACATATCCACAGGCGCTAAAACGCATTATTTTACCACAAGCGACACGTGTATCGATTCCACCGCTTTCGAATACGTTTATTAGCTTAGTGAAGGATACTTCATTAGCATCATTAATTTTAGTAACAGAGCTGTTTCGAAAAGCACAGGAAATTGCAGCAATGAACTATGAATTTTTAATTGTTTATTTTGAAGCAGGTCTTATTTATTGGGCGATTTGTTTCTTATTATCTATCGTGCAACAAATATTAGAAAAACGTTCAGAGCGTTATACGCTTAAATAATAATCCTTTTATAAAAGGAGTTTTTGTTTTTATGATTTCAATTCAACATTTACAAAAGAGTTTCGGTGATAACACGGTACTAAAGCATATTGATTTATCAGTGGAGAAAGGTGAAGTTGTTGTCATTATTGGGCCATCTGGATCTGGTAAGACAACATTTTTACGTTGCCTGAATGTATTAGAAATACCAAATGCAGGTATTGTTCGCATTGGTGACAAAGAGCTGGATTTCTCTAAAAAAGTAACGAAGAAAGATATTGTAAATCTTCGTACACAAACAGGTATGGTGTTCCAGCATCATAATTTATTTCCTCATTTAACAGCAATCCAAAATGTAATGGAAGGGCTTGTTACAGTGAAAAAAGTAGGGAAAGAAGAAGCGAAGAAAAAAGCGACATATTTCCTTGAGAAGGTTGGACTTGGTGACAAAATGGAGTTATATCCATTCCAACTATCTGGTGGCCAGCAACAACGCGTTGGAATTGCTCGTGCGCTTGCGATGGAACCAGAAGTTTTATTATTTGATGAACCAACGTCAGCGTTAGACCCAGAACTTGTACAAGAGGTCCTAAAGGTAATGAAGGAACTTGCACAAGAAGGAATGACGATGGTGATTGTAACGCACGAAATGCGCTTTGCTCATCAAATTGCGAATCGTGTTATCTTTATGGATGGCGGCGTTGTTGTGGAACAAGGTACACCAGAAGAAGTATTTACAGATCCAAAAGAAGAACGAACGAAGCGATTTTTACAAATGCTAGGGTAGAAAGAAAGGTCTCAAGCGAATGCTTGAGACCTTTTTTGCCATATATATTTATTTTTGGTATCCGCCAAGGCTTTGCTCAGCCATTGCTACTAAACGTTTTGTAATTTCGCCACCAACAGAACCGTTTGCACGAGCTGTAGAATCTGCTCCTAATTGTACACCAAATTCTTGAGCGATTTCATATTTCATTTGATCGATTGCAGCTGTTGCGCCTGGTACTACTAATGGATTGTTTTGGTTTGCCATAGGAATGTATCCTCCTTAAAGTATAGAAATTTTTTTGGTTGGATTAGCTGGAGTTGAACCAGATTATCGCCTCGTTTGGCGCTAATCCATCGTTTGAAGTGAATGTACTCATAGTATGGATGTTACGTAGAAAGATATGCGAGTTAATAATTTGTAAATTTTGTAAAAATATATACCGATTTTAATTTTTCAGCATATAAGTTACAGCTATGGATAACGAAAGGTGACCTGCACTCTTTTTCTCTCTGTGTTTTCACTTGGCATGGGGCAGGAAAAGGATCTGAATGCTTCTATGCATGGCCGGATGCTCCCTCCCACCTAAAAAGAAGGAGTTTATTTCGTTTTTTTAATTTGTATTTTTCTAAAAGAAGGTCACACTAATTGTAAATATGAAACCTCTATGATTGGAGGAGTTATAAATGGGAATATGTCCACTTTGCAATGCACTGGAAGCTCAAATATATTCTTGTCAAAGTTGCCTGAATGTACTCCAAGATTATGGGAAAGTTGTAGATTATACAGATGCTTATAGCGCATATATGGATCAAGATTTATTAATAGAGGTAGACGGTTTAACAGGAGAGAATTCTCAGCAATATTGTGTTCATGTTTTCTATTGCGGGACGTGTGGTACACAAACTGAATTAACGGTGAAACTGGTGTATTGAACTACCCTCACCTACCTCTACAAGAGCTTGAGGTGGGGGATTCTCCTGTCTCTATCCTCACAAAACAGTTCCTCTCGTTCAACAAAGAGGATACAACGATATAGAGTTCGGTAGTGTCTGTATGTAAGACGACCCATTCTATCTTCCGACGAAAGGCAAACAAAATAGGTACAACTACTTTGTTCTTATATCGAGGATAGAACACTTTGTCATGCATCCAGTTCCTAGACTTGTTATCTGCTCTGGTAATAAGCGTAAAAATCTGGGACAAAGTGCTCTTTTTTATCATGCAAATCGTTTTGCTAGTTTTTTCTTTTCATTTTCAAACAAGTGTAACCGTTCGATTTGTAAGACTTCTTTCGGTTGATCTACATCGTATAGCTGATAGAAATGATGCGTGCGAATATCCAATCGATTGTTTAATTGATGCCAATGGCTCCAGTGATGTGCGTCTTTCTTTGGAATATAAGGCTGAAGCACCCCAGGTACTTTTTCTTTATACCCTAACCCTCGGCGACCAATCGTAAAAGCCGCAGATTGATGAATAGAGATGCCGAATTTGCGCATGTATTTCATCTTTCCGGAGATTGAAGTGTAAGCGGGATTCACTTGAAAGACAGCCACGCCCCTTTTATCTGCACGATTCAGAATTGCACTTGTCATCTTCTCATAAGCAAACATACTCCTCATTCGATTCGCATGTTTATTTCCATATCGATTCCCTGTTTTCGATTGGGTTGTATCTAACTTCTCGATGACAATCGGCTTGTTATACCGCTCCGCTAAGTCCACTAAGCGAATCGCTTCCACTTCGATGATCTTTGTGATTTGTCCTGTGGATTTACCCATGATAGAAAAAACAAGGGCACCACTTCCTTTGTAATTTCCATCCTTCGTTACATTTGCCCAAGCAAAATGCTCAAGATTACAATCTACACCGATGACACCATCTGATGTACTGTAATTCGTATGAGGGTTTTCCGGTACATCGACTAAGCATTTCACAATATAATACTCACCATGGTCTTCCACAGCCCACGCAATCGGTTTGCCATGCTTTTTCTTATTCTTACACTGTAATTGGGTTGTGATTACTTTCTCAATGACTTCTTGTCCATACGGGAACGTAACAGCTGGAAACATCAGTGTTTTTCCGGAACTTGTCGTCATCCATAATCCCTTTGTCTCAGGCACATACTGAAACACAAAATTCCCATGTTTGGCATCTTTACGGCCAGATAGAATGAGTTGTTTATTTCGAGCACGGGAAAAGAATGTTTTCCATTTGTCATGGTTACGTACAAACTCGCGGGTGGTAAATTGAGAGCGAAATAGTTTTTTGCTTCCAAATACCGCGCTTGGAATATGCGTTTTATATGATGTAAGTTTCTGATTTAAACGGTATTGCCTATGGGTTAAAAGGCCGATTGTCGCCTGAATCCTTTTCATTTGAACATCCAAGTATTGGTGCTCAAACAGATATTCATTCAGCCAAATCAATGTGTCTTTTTTACGAGATAAGGAGATGAGGTTGTTGTGCTTCGCCAAGCGGGTGTTTTTCGGAAACGTCAGCTTTCCTTTCACACAACTTTGTTTGATTTTACGAAGATTTGTCAGTTTTGTCCGTTCTTGTTTCAACTTTTTCTTGAGCTTCTTGATTTTCTCTTGTATTTGTTTCTCATATAGCTTTTGTAACTCCATTAAACCTGTAAACAACGCCTTCGCTTCTTGCGCCGCACTGTTTGCATAATAATCATTCAATTGATAGTTCCGCTTGAGAACGAGATGAAGACTGTCTGTATATATCTTACGGTTCCAACGTTTTTCCCGAACAATCATTTGAAACGCAAAGCGCTTCGCCTGATTAAATGTTTCGATTGTCTCTGCCAATGCATCTACCATTTCATGCGGTACATCTATCTTATAGATCCGTTTCGAAAAATACGCTTTCTTCACCTGTTCTCACCTCATTTTATTTGATAAGATCATTATACACCAAAACAAACGTATGTTCTATTGAAAAAGAGACATTTTCTTTAAAAAAGACAAAACTGATTCATCCCCCACCTGCACTTCATTTAGAGGAGGGGGTCTTCTCGGTCAAAATGATAAAAAAACTTCCACCTATTATAGGGTGGAAGTTTTATCTTCTGGTAATAGCCTTTTCGGACGAGAAAGATGATGTTCTGTTAAATGCATGGCGTACTCGTAAAATAGCTGTCTCGTCAGTTCACTATATTCTTGTAATGTTTCGGATTGAAATATAGTTCTTCCAGGTTTGGAATTGGCTTCAAATAGCCAAATCTTCTCATCTTTATCTAAACCTAAATCAAAACCAATTTCTCCAATATTTCCTTCCGTTTGCTGATCTAAAATAGAACTTAGTTGCAAGGCTGCATCTGTCAATTTATTCGTGATTCGAACACGCTCCGTTGCATCAGAAAAAATATCTTGGAGTAGTTTTACTTCTCCGCCGCTATTTATATGAGTTGTCATACTGCCTTTCCCGGCGATTTTTGCAACGATGGCACTGACTCTCCAATTCCCAAAACGATTTTTATTTGTATGAATGCGAAAGTCTACTGGCTGCCCACCTATACGTAATAATACAATTCCTTGTTGAACAATAAATGTTTTTAAATCATGGCCTTGCATAACATGATTGATAAGTGTTTCTAAAGAGTGATACTTTCGTAATTTATTCTGCCCTGCCTCACGGTAACGACAATAATAACTGTTTTCTGAAGTGGAATAAAGAATTTGATAAATATTTCGTCCAAGACTACCATGCACAGGTTTCATATAAATGTGTTTATATGATGATAAGAAATTCTCTACTTGCTCGAAGTGCTGAAATGTTTCTGTTTGAGGTAACAGAGAAGCGACTGTTTTTTCATTTGTAAGCAGCTGGTGTATATTCCATTTGTTAAAAAAACCTGGGTTAAACCATGGAATGGTGTACTTCGTTTGTAATCGTTTTTTTGTTCTGAGAATAGGTTTGTAAAGTTCTGCTTCTCGATTAGGTAGCCGATCATAAATAACGTTTGGAAAAGGAACTTTACATTGTATCCAGTTTTCCTCTTTAAAAAAGTATCCATCAATTGTTTCCTCATCCCAGTTCATATGTTGTGCACCAAATAAGAAAACAAATGGATGTAAAGAGTGGGGTGGGGTCAGTAACTCCTTGAAACTGATGGAACGATTGCCAATTGGATTAGTAGCTGATTCTGTAAAACCTGTTGTGAAAATACCGATCAATGGCCCAAATACAAGTGTTTGATTTTGAATGAAAGCATGCACGGTAGTTGGAAATGGAAGATAAAGTTCTTTCGCAATTTGTTCGCCAATTATAATTTCGTGAGCATAAGTATAATGAATTTCAATATTTTCACATGTCGTATTTCGTGTGCCGAAGGAAAGAAATGTAAGGGGAGAAGTACTAGAAAATATATAGGGCAATGTTAGCGATCTTGGATGATCGATAGAAATTTGTAATGTGTAAATATGATCTTTCAATGTAATAGTCACTCCTTTTTCAGTTACGGTGTAAATCGATTAAACCGTAATGGGCCGCGGGAAGCTTCTTCGGCCAGTGAATAATCATGCTGTTTTCGCATTCGCATATATAATTCTAAGTGCTCTATTTTATCCATTATGTAAAAAGAGAAGAGAGAACTGCTCAATTGTTTTTTATTTCTATTGTGCAATTGCGCGAATGGCTTCAGTACATTGCAAACATGCTCCCATATCATTATACTGTTGTCCGTATAACGATATTCTATTTTTGGATGATCTATGTTTTAGGGCGAGAGAAGCCAAATTGAAAGACATTCTTTTTTAGAGGTAAGAGAGGATCTGATCAAGCATAGAAGCGGTCAGGTCCTTTTTTAGCCCCACGTCACGTGAAACCAAAAGGAGAAAATAAGTGGAGATTACGTTTTGTTTTCATAGCAGTGACTGATGTATGGAAAGATCGAAATGGATTTATGTACATACAAATGGAAAAACCTTTTTTTTAGAGGGGAGGGAGCATCCGTCCATGGATAGAAGCGATCGGATTCTTTTTCGGTCCCATGCCAAGTGAAAACGAGTGGAGGTCATCTTTTGTTCGTCATGACAGTGATTAGATTTTTGAAAAATTCCTGGTAGTAAGTTCGCGTCTTAAGCCATGAGAAATCGCAAAAGGTAGCTGATGGATGGAGAAAGTCAGTGTATCTCAAGATAAATGGCTGGTTGTGTATTGTTTTTGTAACAGGTTGTAGTAAGATATATATATTTGGAGAAATGGAAGGCTGGTATTGTGTAATGAATATGTGGTTAAATATGTTAACAACGACAGGGTTAGGAGCAATAATTGGTGGGTATACGAATCATTTAGCGATAAAAATGTTATTTCGCCCGCATCGCCCTATTTATATTGGAAAGTTTCGAGTACCTTTTACGCCCGGATTGATTCCGAAGCGTCGTGATGAACTTGCTGTTCAATTAGGGAAAATGGTTGTGGATCATTTGTTAACACCAGAAGGAATCGGGAAGAAATTAACAGATGAAAACTTTCAGCAAGAGCTTATTCAGTGGGGACAAGTAGAGATAGATAAAATTTTGGTGAATGAGCAATCATTACGAGAGGTTTTAGAAAAATGGGGCTTGGAGCATGTGGAAGGGAAGACCATCCAAAAAATTGAAAGTATGATTGTGGAAAAAATTGAGACGTTTTTATCACAATATTATACATATACGTGGGAACAAGCTTTGCCTAGTTCTGTTCATGAAAAAGTGGAGCAAATGATTCCGAATGTAGCATCATTTATTTTAGAAAGAGGTAAAAGCTTTTTTGAAAGTGAAGAGGGAAAAGAGCGGCTTGCCAAAATGATTGATGACTTTTTTGCTTCGCGAGGTACATTATTAAATTTAGTAGGTATGTTTTTAGGGAATGTAAGTTTAGTGGATCGTCTGCAGCCAGAAGTGATTAAGTTTTTAGGACAAGAAGGAACGAAGCAGCTTTTAAGTGATGTACTGCAAAAAGAGTGGGAGAAATTAAAGGGAAGAGAAGTGAAGGAACTAGATTCCTTTATAGAGAAAGAAACGATTGTAAAGTCAATCCTATCAACAGTTAAAATAGAGGAAACTGTAAGAGGATTTTTCAATCAGTCTGTTCAAAAAGTGTGTGAACCAGTTCGGGAAAAAGTTGTACAAACAATGATTCCAAGTTTAGTGAAAAAAGGTTTAGCATGGGGGATAAACAATACCGAACAGATTTTGAAAAACTTACGTCTTGCTGAAATCGTACAACAAGAAGTATCTACATTCTCAACAGAGAGATTAGAAGATCTTGTGTTATCAATTACGAAGAGTGAATTGAAGATGATTACATATTTAGGAGCGTTGTTAGGGGGGACAATAGGTTTGATTCAAGGTATAGTGTTGCTTTTTCTAATGTAACGCTTTGTCTATATAAATCCATGTTGCTTTTTCAACATACAAATCACTGTGATATGAACCATAAGTTTGCCGGAACGGCAAGCTTATGGTTCTTTTTGTTTATGGCAAACTTATGCTTCCGGTAATTTTGATGTTTTTGAATTAAAGCTAAGAAGGAATTCTTCAACCTGGGTACCAAAAATCACCCTTTATGAGCTCATAAAAGATTTTTAAGTACTTTTAATTGTGGATTTAAAACAAAGTTAAACCGTTTATATGTGGATTTTTGATAATGTAGGATTTTTTTCTTATTAAGCAAACGGGCCATTTAATTGAGTAAGTCTTATTAAACGAACGGTGGCAGGATAATGAATTTCATGGAGTAAAATAAGAAATTAGAGTAGAGAATTATTTAGAAAAGAACAAGGGATATGCCTTTGTTAAAATAACAGATTTATTTTTAGTAAAGAAAAATTAAGCTTGAAATAAAGATAGGTTTAAAAAAACGGTATGGACATGGCCAGCCGTTTTTTTGGGGGATTTATAAAACTTTTCAATGGAGTGCGTCGTCTAATAAATTGGAAGGAGGAACTGATGTGGATGAATTAACAGCAGAGGTGTTTGAAATAGAAGATAAGGAGGACCTTATAGATGAGATAATGAACAAGTATGGACAGGAAATCTTACAGCTTGTTTATTCATATGTGAATAATAAAGAGGTTGCTGAGGACTTAACGCAAGATATATTTGTTAAATGTTATAAGTCCCTTCATACATACAAAGGGAAATCAAATTTAAAAACATGGTTGTGGAGAATTGCCATTAATCATTGTAAGGACTATATAAAAAGTTGGTATAACAAAAAGGTAATCGTTACAGAGGATGAATCTACGTATATTGAGATTCAAAAAGAAAGTGTTGAACAAACTGTTATTCAAAATGCTGAGGACCGTAGGCTGGCTTCTGCAGTAATGAATTTACCAATAAAATATCGAGAAGTGATTTATCTCTTTTATTTTGAAGAATTGCCAATCAAAGATATTGCTATGGTAATAGAAGTGAAGGAAAACACTATAAAAACAAGACTTAAAAGAGCCAAGGAACTCTTGAAGAAAGGATTGGAGGAATAATCAAATGGAAGATCGATTAAAAGGGCTACGAAAATCAATGGAGAATACAACCTTTAAACATTTGAGTTTTTCTGATCAGCATCGAAAGCAGGTACACGAAAAAATCAATAAATCATACGAAAATGAAGAAGATATCTTTTTAGCAGTTTTACAACTTCTCATTAATGAAAAAACAGGATACGAATTGGCACAGCTATTGCGGGGGAGAGGGATTCAAAAATTCGAAGGCAATGAAGGTTTTTTATACACCTTATTACATCGTCTAGAACAGAATCGTTTTATCCAATCAAGTTGGGATCATTCAGGAGCTAAATATTATCAATTAAATGATAAGGGAAGAAAGATACTAAGAAAGGCAGAAAAAAATTCTGCAAAGGCAAGATTTATATTAAAAGAATTAGTACAGGGGTGAGACAAAATTGAACAAAAAAGGGGATCATTTTTTAAAAGAAGTCACCAATCATATTAAATCAAAAGAAGCAAAGAATCTTGTGGCAACTGAATTGGATTTTCACTTGAAGAAGGCTAAGAACATGTGGATAGAGAAAGGGCTAAGTGAGGAAATTGCTGAAGACAAAGCTGTTGAACAAATGGGAAGTCCAATCAAACTTGGTCAAGAACTTAACAAACTTCATAAGCCAAAGGTTGATTGGTTCATTATTATTTTATTGGTGACTGCTATGGGGCTAGGTTTCTTGCCAGCAGTAGCTCTTGGATATACGAATCATTTTCTAATCAATAAGGTGATATTTGTTATTCTCGGTGTTGCGGCAGCTTTTGGGATGATGCTGATTGATTATCGAAAATTAGAGAGACTGGGATGGCTGTTTTACACAATAGGAGTACTCATCCTGTTAATGATAGGCTATTTTCCAAACGCTTCAATTAATGGAGAACTGTTAATAAAAATTGGTCCCATTGCAATTGGATGTTTAATGGCAGTGCCGTTCTTTTTTCTAGCTTGGGCTTCCTTTTTCAATAACAATAGGTTAAAGGTTATACATCTTGTGATATTGTATCTATTTTCTTTGTATCTATTCTTAACTACATCAATTCTTTCAACAATTTTTATCTATATCATGATGGTATTCGTTATGCTTTGGTGGAGTAAGTTAGGAAAGAAACAGGCATTGATCATTACAGTTGTACCAATTTGTTTATTTATTATCGGTGGTTTATTTTTCTGGTCTTCAGTAAAAGAACGCTATTCGGCTAGGATTTTAGGGTATTTAAACCCAGAGCACGACGCAGGTGGTCCAGGGTATATGTATTTACGTTTAAAAGAGTTAATGTCGTCAGCAGGGTGGTTTGGTACATCTAGAAATATAGAGTTCCTCCCTGCTGCACATACTGATTTTGTGTTTGCAAGTTTGACTTACTATTATGGGTATTTGCTTGCACTGATCCTTGTTTTGATTCTTTCTCTTTTTGTAGCGAGGATAATAGTCATATCTTATAAAATAAATGATCGTTATGGGAAATTGCTTCTTGTTGGTGGAATGACTCTTTTTGTAGTCCAGTTCATTTATAACGTTGGAATGATCATAGGCTTATTACCGATCACTTCTATATCCTTGCCTTTTATTAGCTATGGATTGATGCCAACTCTGTTTAATGCGTTTTTAATAGGTATCGTGTTAAGTGTGTATCGACGTAAAAATTTGATATCAAGTAGTTTCATTTAGAATTGAATCTAAAATTTCTTTAAATTAATTTAACAAAGAAACTTTACATTGACATGGGTATTTAACTTATTCCAGAATAGGGCGCTTTAATGGAAGAAGGATCACAGAAATGAACAGACTTTTTTATAAAAGAATGATTCAATTAAATAAATTAAGAGCGTGTTTTGAAGAATTTTTTTTCAAAACACGCTCTTTCTTTTTGCTCGTTTATCAAGATTATTAGTATCAATTTGACCAAACATTATTCCAAAGCTGCATTAATAAAACACACAGCAAGCTTATGGGTTAATAATTAACTCACGGCAAAGTTATGCTTCCATTTTCTTTGGACAATTAGTTAAATATCTTCTAAAATAAGCGATTTCCGGCAAGTTTATGCTTCCAACTGTGGCAAACTTATGAGTAAAGTGACAATCACGGCCATGAAAACAACAGGAGACATCCACTTATGTTCTCCTGTTGTTTTCACATAGCATGGGGCCGACCGCTTTTATGCATGAACGGACGCCCTCACTCCTAAAAAGAAAGGTTTTCAATCGGTTTTTCAATTTGTACTTATATCCACCTTCACTTCGTTTAGAGGAGGGGGCCTTCTCGGTTAAAGTGATAAATAAAGTGAAATTTCTTCACATCTCGTTCATAGTTTGTTATTGTAAGAAGGTGCGTATCAAAAGGTACTCAAAGGGCGAGGACAATAGACCAAGCCCGTTAAAGGAGGAAAAATACAATGACAAAAAACATTCATGATGTTGCATATGAATTACAAAAAGCAATTGCAGAAAATACAGATTTCCAAGCTTTAAAAGCAAGTTATGCAGAAGTACAAGGGGATGCGGCATCAAAACAACTGTTTGATCAATTCCGTACAATGCAAATGGGCTTACAACAAAAGATGATGCAAGGACAAGAAATTACAGAAGAAGATAACCAAAAAGCACAAGAAGTTGTAGCGCTTATTCAACAAGATCCAAAAATCGTAAAGTTAATGGAAGCAGAGCAACGCTTAAATGTTGTAATCGGCGATATTAACAAAATTATTATGAAGCCACTTGAAGAATTATATACTGCATATCAAGCTTAATGAGAAAGGCGTTTCCTGAGAGGGAAGCGTCTTTTTTTATGGAGTTCGCAGAAGTTCCTTTTCTCAATCAATTGTATAAAAGGAAAGTTTTACAGGGAATAAAGTAAAGATAGGGTAAGGAATATTTGTTGAGAAAACCTTTAAAAATATGTGATACAAATGGAAAAATTTATAAAAAATATTATTTTGATATATTAAGATGCACGTAAGGGTTTTCATTTTTTATTGTCAAAATAATTTCGAATTCATATTGTTGGAAAAGTAATACATTTATAATATAATAATCAACAAGATATATTACACTACATTAATTAATCAGGTGTAATATATGGGTGGTTTACATAATAACTAGCTTTATTGTACACGATTTTGACATAAAGGGATGATTAGTTTGAGTACAGAAGTAAAAGCAAACAACGTGAAAACAACAACAAAAGGAGCCGATCTTGTTGTCGATTGTTTAATCGAACAAGGAGTTACACATGTTTTCGGTATTCCAGGTGCAAAAATTGATTCTGTGTTTGATGTGTTGCAAGAGCGTGGACCTGAGTTAATCGTTTGTCGTCATGAACAAAACGCAGCATTTATGGCAGCGGCTGTTGGGAGATTGACAGGGAAACCAGGTGTATGTCTTGTTACATCGGGGCCAGGGACATCAAATTTAGCGACAGGTCTTGTTACTGCTACGGCAGAGAGTGATCCCGTTGTTGCTTTAGCGGGTGCAGTGCCGCGTACAGATCGCTTAAAACGTACGCATCAATCTATGGATAATGCTGCACTATTCGAACCAATCACAAAATATAGCGTAGAAGTAGAGCATCCTGATAATGTGCCAGAAGCACTTACAAATGCATTCCGCAGTGCAACTTCTACTCATCCGGGAGCAACGCTTGTTAGTCTGCCACAAGATGTTATGACTGCTGAAACGTCTGTGTCATCTATTGGCACGCTTTCTCAGCCGCAACTTGGTATCGCTCCCACACATAAAATTGCAGCAGTTGTAGAACAAATTAAATCTGCAAAATTACCAGTTATTTTACTTGGTATGAGAGCGAGCACAAATGAAGTAACGAAAGCAGTTCGTGAGTTAATTGCTGATACACAATTGCCGGTTGTTGAAACGTATCAAGCAGCTGGAGCAATTTCACGTGAATTAGAAGATCATTTCTTTGGACGCGTTGGGTTATTCCGTAATCAACCAGGCGATATTTTATTAGAAGAGGCTGATCTTGTTCTATCTATCGGTTATGACCCAATTGAGTATGATCCGAAGTTTTGGAATAAGTTAGGGGACAGAATGATTATTCATCTTGACGATCATCAAGCTGATATTGATCATGACTATCAACCAAATTGCGAATTAATTGGTGATATTGCATTAACGGTAGATAGCATTGCAGAGCAATTACCAAGACTTATCTTGTCAACAAAATCAGAAGCTATTTTAGATCAATTACGTGCGAAATTATCAGAGCAAGCCGAAGTGCCAGTTCGCGATTCACAAGGGCTTACACATCCACTGCAAGTCATTCGTACACTTCGTTCGTTAATTGATGATGAAACAACTGTTGCATGTGACATCGGTTCACATTACATTTGGATGGCGAGATGCTTCCGTTCTTATGAGCCACGCCGTTTATTGTTTAGTAACGGTATGCAAACGTTAGGTGTTGCACTTCCTTGGGCAATTGCAGCGACATTGGTGGAACCAGGTAAAAAAGTTGTTTCTGTTTCTGGAGATGGTGGTTTCTTATTCTCTGCAATGGAATTAGAAACGGCAGTACGCTTGAATTCTCCAATTGTACATCTTGTTTGGAGAGATGGTACATATGATATGGTTGCCTTCCAACAAATGATGAAATACGGCAGAACATCAGCGACAGAATTTGGTGATGTTGATATTGTAAAATATGCAGAAAGCTTCGGTGCTACTGGACTTCGAGTAAATTCTCCAGAAGAGTTAGAAGATGTGTTGAAAGAAGCAATGAAAGCAGAAGGCCCTGTTATTGTTGATATTCCAATTGATTACCGCGATAACATTAAATTAAGTGAAAAATTACTACCAAACCAATTGAACTAATGGTAAAGGAGTAGAATAGACATGAGTATTGCACAATTATTAAATATTGATGCGAAAAAGATGAAAACGAATAATGAGGTATATCAAACATCAACAATGCTAGCTTTATTGGATGGTATATATGATGGCATTATCAACTTTGATAAATTAAAAGAGCACGGCGATTTTGGCATCGGTACGTTTGATCAATTAGATGGTGAAATGATTGCTTTTGATGGGGAATTTTATCATTTGCGTTCCGACGGTTCTGCAGAAATGGTAGCACCGGAAGAAACAACACCGTTTGCCACTGTAACATTTTTTGAAAAAGAAATGAGTTATACAATTGATCGTCCAATGAATCGTGAAGAAGTAGAAGCTTTATTACATGAATTAATGCCAAGTAAAAACTTATTTTATGCGATTCGTATGGATGGAACATTCCGTGAAGTAAGAACAAGAACCGTTCCGCGTCAAGAAAAACCATATACACCACTTGTAGAAGTGACAAAATCACAGCCGATTTTTTCTTTCTCTCATACGAAAGGAACAATGGCAGGATTTTGGACACCAGATTATGCGCAAGGTATTGGAGTAGCCGGTTTCCATCTACATTATATTGATGATGAACGAAGCGGAGGCGGACATGTTTTTGATTTTACTGTAGAAAACTGTACGATCGAAATTTGTCAAAAAGCACATATGCATTTAGCACTTCCAGAAACAGCTGATTTTATGGCAGCTGATTTATCTAGAGAAAATCTTGAAAATGATATTGCGACTGCGGAAGGTGCGGAGTAAAAAAGAAGCCGATTTGGCTTCTTTTTCATTTAGAGACAAATGGATGGTTCTTAAAATAAAAACGCCAAGGATAATGAACAGCTTCTTCAGCATAGTCAATATTGATGCGTGGGCCTGTTACAATCTCATATTGAGAAGATAGCTGCTCTGCTTCTGGCACCAATTCAATATATAATTCATCACCTTGTAAGGATAAGCCACGTTCTTCTAAAGTAATGCCAAGTGCGCGGCATAGCTTTCCAGGTCCGTTCGTTAAATTTTTGTATTGTGATTTCGTAAGATCTGTTTTACCGTAACGTGCCATTTTTATGTCTTCTATTCCATCGGCTGGCTCTAATGCCCGAATAAGAACGCCTTGCGGGGTACCAACTGGAGCTGTAATGACATTAAAACAATGATACATACCATAGATGAGATATACATAAGCGTGTCCTGGTGCGCCAAACATAACTTCCGTTCGCTTGGTTCGTCTTCCCCCATAGCTATGTGCAGCTTTATCATCTGGTCCTTTATACGCTTCTATTTCTACAATGAATCCACTTCGTTTTATTCCATCTACTATATGTACAAGTTTATGACCAAGTAAATTTTTAGCAATTTCTAATGTATCACCCTCATAAAAAGAAGGAGGTGCTTTCATATTGGTATCCCCTTTACTGATGATATACGTATATATTAAACCAAATTTGCGTACGAAATTCTAACTCGTTCTAATTAACGAATTTAGTTCATAAATTATGGATAGAGTAAAAGCAGCTAAGAGGAGGAATGCGACGTGATTTATCGCTTGTTGGCTCTTAATATAGATGGGACGCTCCTGCAGAAAAATGGGAAGATACCAAAAGGAACACGAGAAGCTATTGAATTTGTAAAGCGAAAAGGTGTATATGTTACGCTGTTTACAAGTCGGCACTTTCAATCGGCTCATAAAATAGCAAAGTCATTAAAACTAGATTCTATATTAATTACGCATAGCGGTGCTTTTATTTCTGCTTCATTAGATAAGCCGCTTGTTCAAAAACGATTATCAGAAGAAAAAACGTTTAATATCGTGCAAGTGCTCGAACATTTTGAATGTAATGTCCGTATTTCACATGAACGTTTTTCTATCGGTAACCGTGAGCGAAATACACCAAACTTAATTGCACGCACTGTATTATCAAGTTCGGATCCGTTATTTTATCCTGTTCAATTTGTAGATTCATTAGGTGACGCACTGCGTGATCAGCCTGTTGCAGCTCCGAAAATTGATGTTGTCTTTGCAAGTAGAGGAGAAAGAGAACGCGCGCTTAAAACGTTGAAAAAAGCATTTGAAAATGTTGAGTATATAGAATCCGGTGGGGGAAGGGTAGAAATTCTTCCGCTTCATGTATCGAAATTAAGAGGATTACAATTATTAGGAGAACACCTTGGGATCGAATTGAATGAAATGGTGGCAATTGGAGATAGTTTGGAAGATTTAGATGTCATCGCGGGTGTTGGATTAGGAGTTGCAATGGGAGATGCACCTATTCCATTGAAGCAAGCAGCAGATTGGATTACACGTTCCAATAGTGAAAACGGAGTGGAATATATGATTAAGGAACATTTTCGAAAGCAATTTCCACTTCCATTTTTAAAAAATCACTCGCAGGTTCATAAATGGTGACAAGATGACGAAAGAACGCAGCCTGAAAGCTGCGTTTCTTAGTGTTTGTCTTTCCGGGAAAATGAGGAAAAGCTTCTATATTGACCTCTAGTCACCCTTCAAGTAAACTAAAGAGAGTTTACAAATGAAAAGGTGATAAGTGTTGTTAATTTCAATAAAAACGTTACAAGATGATCGTTTTTTACGTCCGCTACAAAATATTAGCGGCTTATTTTTTGAAGAAAGCACGATAGGATTTGAGAAAGAAGATGCGAATCTTATTGTTGAGATAAAGATAGAAGGAAACGTGACAGCTTCAGCACGTTTAACAGACGTTGCAACTGGAAATGTATATGAAGAAACGTTTGAAAAAGATTTATCTTCCTTCACAGTAGAAAAAGAACGTATGAAACAAGTAAAACATGTTGTTTCATATGTGTATCTTTCTGTCTTGCAACAGCTAACTGGAATTGAGCAAAGTTGGGGGATTTTAACAGGAGTACGTCCAACGAAACTTCTTCATAAAATGCTTCAAAATGGCATGTCAAAAGAAGAAGCGCATAAAGAACTTCGTGAAAGCTATTTAATTCATGAAGAAAAAATTGAACTTCTGCAGCGCATCGTGGACTGTCAATTAGCAGTTGTTCCAGATTTATATCGTTTGAAAGAAGAAGTAAGTATTTATATCGGTATTCCGTTCTGTCCGACAAAATGTGCATATTGTACATTCCCGGCGTATGCGATTAATGGACGTCAAGGATCGGTTGATTCTTTCTTAGGAGGCTTACACTACGAAGTTCGTGAAATTGGTAAGTTCCTAAAAGAAAAAGGTGTTAAGGTTACAACGATTTATTACGGAGGCGGTACGCCAACAAGTATTACAGCAGAAGAGATGGACATGTTGTATGAAGAAATGTACCAATCGTTCCCGGATGTGAAAGAAGTACGCGAAGTAACAGTTGAGGCAGGTCGTCCTGATACGATTACGCCAGAAAAACTAGAAGTATTAAATAAATGGAACATCGACCGCATTAGTATTAATCCGCAGTCGTACCATCAAGAAACGTTAAAAGCAATCGGGCGCCATCATACAGTGGAAGAAACGATTGAAAAGTATCATTTAGCACGTCAAATGGGAATGAACAATATCAATATGGACTTAATTATTGGTCTTCCAGGTGAAGGGCTAGATATATTTAAACATACGTTAGATGAAACGGAAAAGTTAATGCCGGAATCATTAACAGTTCACACATTATCATTTAAGCGTGCTTCTGAAATGACGCAAAATAAGCGTAAATATAAAGTGGCAGGTCGTGAAGAAATTACAGCGATGATGCATGAGGCTGAAGAGTGGACGAAAAATCATAACTACGTACCATATTATTTATACCGCCAAAAGAACATTTTAGGTAACTTAGAAAATGTTGGTTATGCGATGCCATCGCAAGAAAGTATTTATAATATCGTGATTATGGAAGAAGTACAGTCTATTATCGGTCTTGGCTGCGGTGCATCAAGTAAATTTGTGCATCCAGAGACAGGGGCAATTACACATTTTGCAAACCCGAAAGATCCGAAATCATATAATGATGGTTATATCAAATATACAGAAGATAAGCTTGAAATTTTAAAAGAGTTATTTTCATAAAGTGAAACTTTAATCCGTGGTGGTTTTTCTCATCCCCCACGGATTATTAGTTGAACCAATCGGGCTTTTACGGGCAGTTTATCTCACACCTAACTTCTTGGCTTCTGCTAAAATTTAAGGTGGGAGTATTACTGCCCGTTAAAGCGGAGTATGAGGCTGGCCTAAAGGTTCGCATATTGCGAGTTTTTAGGTTTCAGTCTCTTTTTTTAATAAAAACCATTCTTTGGATGGGAGAGAGAATCCGTCCATGCATAGATTGCTTTTTTAGCCCCAGGCCAAGTAAAAACAAAGGGAGAAAATGAGTGGAGAACTCCTTTTGTTTTCATAGCAGATACGTGTATGCCTACAAATCAAAATGAATATATATTTGTAAAACGCTGTCGAGAATGATCAGAAAAAGAAGGTAAAAATGTAGAGGAAATGTCTACTTATAGACGAAATGATAGAATTATGAAAGTTAAAAGGGGGCATATTTTGACATGTATATGACGATTGGGAGGATTTTTGATTTAACGGTAGGGAAATATGCAAATAAAGAAGCGTTAGTAGAACCAGAAAAGAACATTCGTTGGACATATAAAGAATGGGATGAACAGATCAATAAAACGGCGCAAGCATTATTAGCAGAAGGTGTGAAAAAAGGAGATACTGTATCTGTTTATTTATATAACTGCCGTGAATTTGTAAACGTTTACCTTGCTTGTGCGAAAATCGGTGCGATTTTCAATCCGATTAATTTCCGTCTAAAAGCAAAAGAAGTAGCTTATATCCTCATGGATGCATCCTCAAAAGTCGTTGTATTTGAAAAAGCCGTTGAACAGACAGTTGCTGCCATTGAACGAGATTTCCCAAATAGTTCTTTTTGGTACATAGAAGATGACGCGCCTTCATACGCTGCTTCTTATCATGAAAAGGTAAATGCAGCTTCATCTGAGGCAGTGGATATTGTCGTTAAGGAAACAGATTATTGTTCGATGCTCTATACAAGTGGTACAACGGGTCATCCAAAAGGGGTGCTACATCGTCATCGTGATATGGCTGAACATAGTATGATTTGCACGTATTTCTTAAAATATAACCGTGATAGTATTGGCCTTGCAGTAGCACCGTTATATCATTGCGGTGAATTAAATGCTGGTATCATACCACGAATTCAAGTGGGTGGGAAAAATATCATTTTACACCACTTTGATACAGAGACGGTTTTACATACAATTCAAAAGGAAAAGATTACAACATTCTTTGCGGCGCCAACGATGTGGAATATGCTGTTACAAGAGGATTTATCACAATATGAATTACGGTCGATGAAAATTGGAGTATATGGCGGAGCTGCGATGGCACCAGCGCTCGTAAAAGAATGTAAAGAGCGTCTGCATATCGATCTTGTTCAAATTTATGGAATGACAGAGATGGGTCCCGTTATTGCATTCTTAGTAGAAGAAGATCAAATTACGAAAGCTGGTTCAGCTGGAACGCCTTGTTTTAGTCATGAAATTCGAATTGTAAAACCGAACGAAGAGGGGCCGGCAGAACCAGATGACGTGTTACCACCTTATGAAGTGGGAGAAATTATTTCACGTGGACCAACTATGATGGCAGGATATCATAATCGTGAAGAAGCAACAGCAAAGTCTATGTATAAAGGATGGTATCACTCAGGTGATTTAGGTTATTTAGATAAAGATGGTTATTTATACGTTGCCGATCGTTTGGATGATATGGTCATTAGCGGCGGGGTAAATATTTATCCGCGTGAAATTGAAGATTTCCTGCATAGTCATCCTGGGATACTAGATGTTGCAGTACTTGGTGAACCAGATGAATTATGGGGTGAACGTGTTGTTGCGGTAGTGGTCAAAAAGGATGAACATATTACGGCGGAAGATTTAGAAAAGTATTGTAAAGAAAGTGATGAATTAGCAGACTATAAACGACCACGCCACTACGTATTTGCAGATGAACTTCCTCGTAATGCGAGTGGGAAATTGCAGAAATTTGTACTTAGAGAGTCATTAAAAGGTGCTAAACAATAAAAAAAATGCCTTTCCAATTTGGAAAGGCATTTTTTTTATTTGCGTGAGAAACCTTCTTCATCAAGGTATTCTGCAGCTTCTGGATAGGAATTGAATGTTCCGTCTAAGTTACTACCTGCGTACACATTCCACATATCGTCTTCTTGGATAAGAGTAAGAATATGGCCGTCTTCATTATGCCATTCTTCTTCTTTAGTAGGTGCAGCCTGTGCGACTACTTCTTCCGGTTCTTGGGATAGAAGTTCAATTGATTTTTGAATTAATGAGCGTAGTTCATCTGCTGAAAATTCACGGATGTTAACCATGCCTTTATCGTCTGTTTTATAACCGTTAATGCCGCTAGCGTATACGAAACCATTCCCATTTGGATGTAAATGATAAACAACGTTCTTTTTGTCTAAGCGACTTTCTTCAAAGTGAAAGTTTACACGTTTTAATGACACGTTCTTTCTTTCTAATTGCGGGAAAGATTCGATAATCGATAATTTTTCTTCAAAAGTTAGCATAGTGCCTCCAAATATATAGTAAAAGATTTAATCCGTTCATTATAGCATAGGGGGATTTTTTTCTAAAGCGTTAGCGAGAAAGGAATGTGAAAAATGAAGACGGTTACTTCACGATACTGTAAAGAGTTTCTTCTAAAAGGCGCTGACGAACGCGCCTTTCTCACGTTACAATGGAACGTGGACATTATCCTGCATGTAACACTTCTACCTCAAAATTTAGCGAAAGCAAGGAAGTTAGTGAGAGAAGAACTGTCAGTAAAAGCCCGATTGGTAAGGGATAATAATCAGTGGGGCTGAAGACCCCCCACTGATTAAAGTTTCATTTTATGTAGAGGTGATTTTTTTATGGTTCAAAAAATAGCAAAAGAATGTTTAGCGGGTTTTACCGTGGCGATTGTTGCACTGCCGCTCGCAATTGCATTTGGGATTGCCGCAACGGGGACATCTGAAGGAGCGTTAGTCGGATTGTATGGTGCGATTTTTGCGGGATTATTTGCAGCGCTGTTTGGTGGCACAGCAGGGCAAGTAACAGGTCCTACAGGTCCAATTACGGTGATTGCGACAGGAGTTATCGCAACTCATGGACTCGAAGCAAGTTTTATCGCATTTATGATGGCCGGGTTGTTTCAAATTTTATTTGGTGTATGTAAGCTTGGAGCTTATATACGTTATATTCCATATTCCGTTGTTTCAGGGTTTATGAATGGAATTGCACTTATCATTATTTTAGGTGAAATGAAGCATGTAAAGAATAGCTTTTTACTTGTTCTGTTAACAATTCTCGTTATGCTTGTTGCAGGGAAGTGGATTAAAGCGATTCCGGCGAGTCTAATTGCGTTAGTTGGAGTTACGGCAACATTGCCATTATTTTCTCATGTATTACAAGGACTTACGATTCAATTACCTTTTGTGGGAACGATTCCTCTAAACAAGATGATTGAAAAAATTGGAGCAATTCCAGAAGCAATACCTTCTCTTCATGTACCATCTTTTAGTGGATCAGTAGTGCTTGAACTTATTTTTCCAGCACTTAGTATCGCATTATTAGGATCAATTGACTCTTTATTAACATCTGTTGTGATGGATAACGTAACAGGTACGCGCCATAAAAGTAATAAAGAATTGATTGGCCAAGGGTTAGGGAATATCATGAGTGGATTGTTTGGCGGATTAGCAGGAGCAGGAGCAACTGTAAGATCGATTGTGAATATAAGAAGTGGCGGGAAAACAGCATTGTCAGCTTGTATGCATAGCATCATTTTATTTATTTTCATTATTGGACTTGGTGCGGTTGTACAATATATTCCACTTGCAGTACTATCGGGTATTTTAATTTTAACAGGTATCGGAATGTTTGATTGGGATAGCATGAAAAAGATGCATGTAGCCCCAAAAGGTGATACTGTCGTTATGTTTTTAACAATGGTGATTACAGTGAAATTTGATTTAATGATTGCGGTTGCGTTTGGCATAGTGCTTTCCTTCATTTTATATATAGTGCAATGTAAAGAACGAAAAGCTTCTATTGTAAAAGAAGAAGGGGAAGATGCATTGTATATGATTCGGGGGCCGCTTTCCTTTCTATCTGTTGACCGTATTTTCTCTTCTTTGCAAGAAGTCAAATCTCATTTGACATTACGTTTGAATGATGTGCATTATATGGATACTTCGGGAGCGATGGCGCTATTAAACTTTGTGGATCATACGGAGAAAATGGGTGCAAGTGTAACGCTTGAGCATTTACAGCCGCATGTTGAACAGACGCTGCTAAGTTTGGCAAATGATGAACAAAGAAAAAAGTTACAAATGGTGAACGAAAAGTAGAATTGAAATGATGAAAAGCAGCATCCACATAATTGGATGCTGCTTGTAGCGTTTTCTTAATCTGCTTTTAAATCAACAATGACATAGGCTAATATTACGACAAAGAAAATACTAACAGCTGGTGCGGTTAATACATGTCCAGCCGTAAAGGCAATACCTAGTGCTAATACTAGCACACTGGCAAGGAGCATATATCTTACAGTTATAATGGATTTGAAATTCGTAATGACGCGAATGAATAATCGAATGCCAAAATAAACAAATGGTAACAGATAAAGCAGAAAACCAATGATTCCAAATGAAAAGAATAAATCATGAAAGTCCATTTCAATTAGTTTAACTGCATCTTTATCTTTATAGTTTCCTGCGTATCCCATACCGAATAACTTTTGTGATGTAGGGGCTTCTTTATAGTATTGTTTATACACTTGTAAGAATTTATCACGGTCACTATAAATTAAACTATTCATTTCTCCACTTGTTAATTTTCCTTCTGCACGTCTTTTTGCTTCTTCAGGATCCTCTGTAATTACTTTCCCTTCTTTTCTTGCTTGTTCTTCGCTTGCTAATTTTTTATCTTCATATATTTGTAAATGAATGCCCATATTTTTTGCAATAGGAGTAAGTGGTGTGACTGCCAATAAACCACCTAGTACAACAAGAGCAACAAAGGTATTAACAAGATGTGTAATTCCTTTACCTACTTTTTTACGTTGCATCATATATTCAATAATAGAAAAGAGAAGTGCAACGCCTAGTGTAAGGATAATTGCTCCATAGCCCACTTTTGTTCCGACCATAATACTGGCATACATCGCTAAAATTGTTGGAATCCAGTAGTATACTTTAGAAAAAGAAGTTGTTTTCTGTACAGAGTAGAGTACAACCATTGGGAACGTGATTGCTAAAATAGAACTCAATTCATTTCCCGCGAAGAACCATCCTCTAGAGCCGGTTTTTTCGTATGAATAACTTGAGAAATCTGTTCCGGATGCTATAGATACAATCATAACTATACTTACAATTAACGATGCATATAAGAAATATGTAATGAGTTTATCAGAAGCATACTGTTTATCTTTTAGTTCTTTAAATACAAGAATATACCCAAACAATAAAACGATTGGATATGTACTTTTCAAAATGAATTTAATTTCCTCGCCAAAAGAAACGGGGTGCTTGACGATCATATTGTTTACAAGTCCAGCAGCAAGTACGATACCGAGCAAGACTAGATAGAAAATATATTTCTTATTACCAGGTTGTTTCCAATTAAAAAGTAGATATCCTAAAGCGAGAGTCATAAAGGCAAATCTTACTACAATTCCGACTGTCGCACTCATGTGTAATGTGTAGATAGAGAAAGATGTTAATAAATCTAAAACTGGTTGCAACACGATGAATAGTAACAGGAAATGTGGGAAGTAGTTATTCGTTTGTTTCAACTTGTTAACCATGTTTTCCTCCATTTCTTCATTTTCGCATGATTGGATGAACGAATTTCTATGTCCATTTGATACATCAACATAAGAATACACCATTTTATTATAATGGTAAATAGACGAGGATATGTGGCAAATCTCTTGAAAAGAAGTTATTTTCTTTCATTCATAATAGGGAATATGTAAATTTTCGAGTTTATTAGACAGAAAATTACGAAAAAAGAAGGATTTTACACATCTTTTCTTTAATTATATAAGTATAATCTTTAAGGAAGAAAGAGGGATATATAATGGAAGTAAAAAGTAAAGCCGAGTCTGTAGTTGTGAAATATGAAGGACGAGTAGCAACGATTATGATGAATCGCCCGGAAGTATTAAATGCATTAGATGAGCCTACGCTCAAAGAATTGTTAGCAAAGCTGAAAGAAGTAGCTGAGAGTTCCGTTCATATTGTCGTATTATGCGGGAATGGACGTGGTTTTTCTGCGGGTGGAGACATTAAATCTATGCTTTCTAGTAATGATGAAAGCAAATTTGAAAGTATCATGAATACCATTTCTGAAATTGTTGTAACGTTATATACAATGCCAAAACTTGTGATCAGTGCAATTCATGGCCCAACTGCGGGGCTTGGTTTAAGTATTGCGTTAACAGCTGATTATGTATTGGCAGACATTTCATCTATCATTGCGATGAATTTTATTGGAATCGCTTTAATACCAGACGGCGGGGGGCATTTCTTCTTACAAAAACGTCTCGGTGAAAATATGGCAAAACAAATCATTTGGGAAGGTAAAAAGTTACCAGCAACAGAAGCGCTAGAGCTTGGATTAATTGACGAAGTTATCGGAGAAAACTTCCAAGGTGCTGTAAAACAAAAAATAAATGAATGGCTTCAAAAACCAATTAAATCCATGATTCAAACGAAACAAATTTTATGCGAAGTCAATCGCTCAAGCTTAGAACAAACGCTTCAGCTTGAAAAGCGCGGACAATACGAAATGAGAAGAACAGCTGACCATAAAGAAGGAATTACTGCATTTTTAGAAAAACGTCCGCCTGCGTTTAAAGGGGAATAAAAAAAGAAAAAGTGTTAACACATCCTAAGTGTTAGCACTTTTTTAAGTAATGAGGGAAAAGATGAAAAGAAAAGTTATAGTTATTATCGGTTTATTTATGCTAATCTATTTTGCTCTACATAGCACACCAACGCTTGCTGTTCGCACGGCGTTATTTTTTGAGGGCCATCCTAAGGTTGCTACAGGGGGAGAAATTACGAAGGAAAGAAATATAGAGAAAGAAGCACTTCCTGTAGCTTATCAAACATTGTATGGAACAGAAAATAACGAACCAGATCATTACTTCTTTCCTCAAGTACAAGCTCATGGAACGGGGATTGATATGATGAGTGCGTGTGTGAAAAAGAAATGGTTTTTCTATAAAGCAGAGCTAGGATGCTACTAAATATGGAAAGAAGATATGCTATAGTATAAGTATGATATTTTGGTGGAGGTAGAACTATGTCAACTTATAATAAACTAGTTAGAGATCTCGTTCCAGAAAAGATTTTAATGTCTGGAAAAACATATACTTCAAAAAAATTAACTGGTCAAGCATACATACAAGCATTAGCGAAAATCGGAACAGAGGAAATTCGTGAATTCGCCTCAATGAAAGAACGTGAACACGCATTAGATTCACTGGCTGATGCACTAGAAGTCATCATCTCACTAGCCCGTGCAGAAGGCGCAACATTTGAAGATATTGAGCGTCTTCGTAAGCAAAAAGAAGAAGAACGCGGTGGGTTCCAAAGAGGGATTTACTTGCTGGATGTTTCGGAGGAGTAGTTAACTGTGAATTATATAGAGATATAAAACCTTTCTGTTTTTGGGTGGAAGAGAGGATTCGTCCATGCGTAGAAGCGGACTCGGCTTTTTTCTGCCCCGTGCTGGGTTTGAAACAAAGGGAGAGAATGAGAGTAAAACGTTCTCTTTTGGCGTACAAAACAACAAACAATAAGCTAAATGGGTTACGAAATCGCAAATGATTTCGTAACCCATTTAGCTTGTTGATATATAAGTATTTTTGGCACTCTAGCAAGCCAATTCGCATAAGAAAACGCAAGTAAATTATCATGGGAGAATGAGACTTATTTTCCCCATATTTTTTTAAACGACTTAGCATATGTTATTACAAGTACAGATTGTACAATTAGAAATAGTGATGCAGTCAATGTTTTTACATTATGGTCCAATGCACCTAATACTCCTATAATTAAGCCAATTAAGATAAAAAGTACACTTAGGAAAGGCGTAACTTTCATTAATATTTCAAACTTTTTATTCATAGAATGACCTCCTATTTTCTGTGGATTTTAACTATTATATAGGATTTATTATAAAATTAAAATATTTAAATTATATGTAAATCGCCTATCTAAATTTAAAGGCCTTTAATTTTGTATCTGAATGAGAGGTGTCGGATTGCACCAAAAGTTTTTTGCTCTTAACAGAGTCATTTTTGGGGGAGCATTGTTTTTAATAAAGAATGATTGAATTCCCTCCCTATATAAGTAAATAACGAGGGGCTTCTGAAAAACATCTACTGTTATTCTCCTGAATCCTCTTCAAAAACGTCTCTTGTATATAATAACTATACATTATATACAAGAAGAAAGGTGCACGTAATTGGTAATTACATTAATTTATGTATATTAAACCAATTTTATTTATTCTTTCCTATTTTAAGGTGTAAAGAGAGTCCGTCCATGCGTAGAAGCGGTCAGTGCCTTTTTCTGCCCCATACCGGGTTTAAAACAAAGGGAGAGAATGAGAGGAGGTCTCTTTTTGTTTTCATAGCAGCGACTGATATATTGGGAAATCAATATATATAGTGAAAAACCGATATAAACCCTTTCTTTTTTGGGGTGGGAGAGAGGATCCATGTATATGCGGAAGTGGAAAGAAATATAAAAAATGTTGTTTAAAATAAAGGCTATATAGGAGAAACGCCATCTATAAGTGGTGGTTTTCTAATGATTCCTGTATACTGAATATTAGAAAAATGAAGTGGAGGAACCTACATTGGCACATCATGCAAAAGAAACAATGGAACTTATTAAACAGCTTGTTTCCATCCCAAGTCCATCTGGAAATACAGGTAAAATCATTAACTTTATTGAAAACTATGTAAAAGAGTGGAATGTAGAAACGAAGCGTAACAATAAAGGTGCGCTTATTTTGACGTTAAAAGGGAAAAACGTTGATCAGCATCGTTTACTAACTGCTCACGTTGATACTTTAGGTGCAATGGTAAAAGAAATTAAATCTGACGGTCGCCTTCGCCTATCCATGATTGGCGGGTTTCGCTGGAACTCTGTTGAAGGAGAATATTGCGAAATCGAAACAGCGAGCGGAAAAACATATACGGGTACAATTTTAATGCACCAAACATCTGTCCATGTATACAAAGACGCAGGTGAAGCAAAACGTGATGAAAAAAATATTGAAGTTCGTATCGATGAGCGCGTATCTTCAGCAGATGAAGTTCGTGAACTAGGAATCGAAGTAGGGGACTTTGTCTCATTCGACCCACGTGTCCAAATTACAGAGAGCGGCTACATAAAATCACGTCACCTAGACGACAAAGTAAGCGTGGCAATTCTACTAAAATTAATTAAAAGATTACAAGATGAAAACATTACATTGCCATACACAACACATTTCTTAATCTCTAATAATGAAGAAATCGGGTATGGTGGTAATTCCAACATCCCAGAAGAAACAGTAGAATACTTAGCTGTCGACATGGGAGCATTAGGAGATGGTCAAGCATCAGATGAATACACAGTATCCATCTGTGCGAAAGACTCTAGCGGCCCATACCACTACGGTTTACGCAAGCATTTAGTGGAACTTGCGAAAGCAAACAACATTGAATATAAAGTAGATATTTACCCATACTACGGATCAGATGCATCCGCAGCAATCCGCGCAGGATTTGATGTGAAACACGCGCTAATTGGAGCAGGAATTGATTCTTCTCATGCATTTGAGCGTACACATGAGAGTTCGATTGCACATACAGAGGCGCTTGTGTTTGCTTATGTGCTATCGGATTTAATAGAAGAATAGAAGAGGAATGCTTTTCTGAAGGAGTGATTGGTAGTTGTATACCAATCACTTTTTTTATTCCGCTATTCGCGGGCAGTAAGACTCCCGCTTCGAAATTCAGCAAAAGCAAAGAGGATAGGTGAGTGTGATTAAAGTTTCACTTTATTTGAATCATATGATATCATTTAACTTTATTAAAAGAGTATGTGAGCGATTGTAAGGAGTTGGGAATACGAACTAATTCCTAGAAATAAAATGCTCTTTAATAAGTAAAGAATCCGATGAAAAGGACTAATAAAAAGAGACAAACTTGCCTCGGCTTATTCGTCCCTTTTTCATATATTTCATGTTATATGGTGCTACTGAGAATGATAAGGAAGAACAATTTAAAATGATAAAGGATGCGAACAGATTGAATAATCACAGCACAACACCGGCATTTATATATACGTATGCATTCCGCGAGGATGAACGATCTTTATGTTATATGGAGATGCGCTCTCTTTTTGGAGTTGAGTCTCATGTTAACATTTTGAAAAGTAATGTTAAAATTGAGCCGAGCCGAAGTCCGTTTATGAAAGAACGAATCGAAGTGATGTATGAAGGAGACGACTTGGCAAATATTTTAGAACAAGTAGAACAAATTGATTTGGCAGGAGCTACATTCAAAGTTATTTTTGTTAAAATTAATGACCTCAATGAATCGAACAAGATAGAATACGGACAGAGGCGTGTAATTGAGAGAGAAATCGGCATGCAGATTGAAGGGGAAGCGGACGTGCATCATCCAGAGCGTGTATTTGGAATTGTTCCTCTTGGTGGTCGTTGGTATTTTGGAGAATATATTGAAAGTGAAGCTGTTTGGTATCATCACGTGAAAAAACCACGCAGCTATTCTACGTCACTTAGCACACGTGTTGCGAGAGCTGTTGCGAATATCGCTGTGCCAAATCCTGATGGAGTCAAAGCGATTGACCCGTGTTGTGGTATAGGAACGGTACTGGTAGAGGCACTGTCCATGGGAATTGACATCGTGGGCCGGGATATAAATCCTCTTGTTGTAATTGGATCTAGAGAGAATATTGCGCATTTTGGATTTGAAGGAGACGTAACGGTAGGGCCGATTGCGGATGTCACAACTAATTACGATGTAGCAATTATCGATATGCCGTACAATTTATTTACACATGCGACACCAGAAGATCAATTCTCAATTCTTACACATGCGCGTCGTTTTGCGAAAAAAGTAATTGTTGTAACCATTGAGACAATGGATCACATGATTAAAGAAGCTGGATTTGAAATTACAGACCGCTGTATAGCGAAAAAAGGGACATTTTCTAGGGAAATTCTTGTTTGTGAATAGGGGAAGTCTTTTGTAATGAAAAAAGGAAAGTGATTGGTATATATGCCAATCACTTTTTTCTTTATCACTCAAAGGAATTGTTTAATTGTAGAAACTACACTGCGAATGCGACAAAATACAACGCCATCCTGTTCGTTTCGAAAGGTACCAGAGATATTTTCCTTTACCTTGGCCATTCGCAAGTCACGCTCTGCTTGATTGTTGCCAAACGGACAAACGCATTCCGAATATGGTGAGAAACGGTCGATATATTTGAAAAATCGCCGATATATTTGAAAGAACAGTCGATATCGTTTTATCGATGAATCATAATAGATTACTTTTCTTTGAGTTCTTCTTGCTTTGCAGCTAATAAATTACGTAAAACATGCCCTCGATAGCTCTCTAACTTCCGTCCTTCAAAATAACGAACTCCTAATTTTTTCAGTTCAGCTACGTACCATCCTTTTGTTCCAAAATACATGGAGATCACTTCCTTTTTTTGCTTTTAAACAGTATATGTTTTAGAATTGATAAATTTCGTTTTCAATACTATATAACTGAATTTAAAATAAATGTTGAATATTCAGTCTATTTGTATTATTATTAGTTTATCATCGGATGACAGTGATTAGCCTCTCTGCATGCCCGGATATGATTTCGTTCAATTTAATCGAGGATGATTGGCTTCTTTCCACTTGAACTTCCTTAGCAGGAAGACGAGCCATAAGGATAGAGACAGTAAAATCCAATGTAACTTTGTACATTGTTTTTCTGGCTCTTTTTATTGTTCCTATTTATAGGAGGATTTTAAGAAAGCGTTATCAATAATGGGGATATTTCAATCTTATGTATGCTCACTTTAAGAAAAGGATTTATGAAAATAAATACTTATAGGTTGGTGATCTTTTTGGCGAAAGAAAAACAAGAATTGCAAAAAGACTTAAAAACCAGACATATCACGATGATTTCAATTGGTGGGGTAATCGGGGGCGGATTATTTGTAGGAAGTGGGACAATTATTCAATCAACCGGTCCAGCGGCCATTTTGTCCTATATCATTGGCGCTTTAATGGTTGTACTTGTGATGCGGATGCTCGGGGAGATGGCTGCGGTAAACCCTGATAGTGGTTCATTCTCAACATATGCACATAAGGCAATTGGACCTTGGGCAGGGTACACAATCGGTTGGTTATACTGGTTCAATTGGCTCATCATTATCGCAATCGAAGCGGTATTGTTAGGAGTGATGATCAATAATTGGTTTCCTTCCATACCAACATGGATAGCGAGTTTGTTCGTGATTATCATGATGACAATGACAAATGTTTATTCAGTGAAGTTATATGGGGAGTTTGAATATTGGTTAGCGTTTATTAAAGTTGTAGCGATTCTAGCATTTTTAGTTTTAGGAGTTTCTATGATTTTTGGACTTGTGCCTAATGTAGATAGACCGGATCTTTCAATGATCTCTGAAAACGGGGGCTTTTTTCCAAAAGGAATTATGCCAGTATTACTTAGCGTTGTGTTTATTTCTTTCTCTTTATCGGGGAGTGAAGTAGCGGCGATTGCGGCCGGAGAGTCTGATAATCCAGAGAAGAATGTAATAAGAGCGATTAACAGTGTTGTATGGCGTCTTATGATTTTCTTTGTAGGGTCTGTATCGATTTTGGTCATTTTTATGCCGTGGAACAATGCAGAATTATTGAAATTGCCGTATGCAAGTTTATTTCAGATGGCAGGAATCCCTGCGGCTGCGGAAATCATGAATGGGGTTGTATTTCTGTCGCTCCTTTCGGTTATGAATTCCGGAATATACACGAGTTCTCGTATGTTATTTTCACTTGCGAAAAAGGGAGACGCTCCTTTTATTTTTTCAAAGTTAAACAGTAGAGGGACACCAGTTTGGGCGATCTATGCAAGTATCATCTTCGCATTCATTTGCGCCATGCTAAAGTTTATATCTCCTGATAAACTATTTGCTTTTTTAGCGAATAGCTCAGGCGGCGTTACGATGCTGATGTATATGTTCGTTGCCGTTTCTCATATCAGGTTGAGAAGAAAAGCTGAAAGAGAAGATCCAGGGAAACTAAAGGTGAAAATGTGGTTATTCCCTTATCTCACATATGCAACACTTGCGATGATCATTACGATATTTGTTGCACAAGCGTTTATAGCGGATATGCGTATGCAATTTTATATGACGATGTTAGCAACTGCCGTAGTAATCGCAATCTATTTCCTAAGAGATAGAAATAAGCGAGTGCCAATAAAAGAAGATTTTACGATTATACAAGATTCGAAAGTTAGTTTAGAGAAGGAGTAAGAAAGGGGTATGTTCCATGTTAAAAGAAAAACAAAATATTGTAACGACAAAATCTAATAGTCTACATGAGAGAAGAAACAATGCAGTGCCTGGGGGTCCTTATAATATTACGCAGTTATATGTCGGGTCGGCAAAAGGGGCAATCATTACGGATGTAAATGGTAACGAATTAATAGATTTTGCAGGCGGGATTGGTATGCAAAATGTCGGGCATTGTCATCCGAAAGTAGTACAAGCCATTCAAAGCCAAGTGGAATCTTCTATTCATAGTTGTTTTCATGTAGCGCCGTATGAAAGCTATATTGAGTTGGCTGAGAGATTGAATGAATTAACGCCAGGAGATTTTAAGAAAAAAACAATGTTTGCAAATAGCGGGGCTGAAGCGGTAGAGAACGCTGTAAAAATCGCTAGGAAAGCGACTGGGCGCAGTGCCATCGTTTCATTTGAGCGTGCATATCATGGGCGGACACTTCTGACAATGTCTCTTACGAGTAAGGTAAAACCTTATAAGCATGGATTTGGTCCATTTGCATCAGATGTATACAAGCTGCCTTATCCGTATTATTACCGCGCGGAAGACGGCATGACGAAAGAAGAAGTAGATGGGCAAATTTTAGCGTATTTCGAGCGTTTTATGTTAGAGGAAGTGGCAAGTGATAATATCGCTGCCATTATTTTGGAACCGCTTCAAGGGGAAGGTGGATTTATTGTTCCAAGTGCAACGTTTATACAAGGCGTCAGAAACCTTTGTGATAAATATGGAATTATCATGATTGCTGATGAAATTCAAACGGGTTTTGCTCGTACAGGAAATTTGTTCGCAATGGATCATTTTGGCGTTGCTCCTGATTTAATGACATTTTCAAAATCCATTGCTGCAGGTATGCCGCTTAGCGCAGTGACAGGAAGAGCGGAATTGATGGATGCACCTGGGCCGGGACAACTTGGCGGCACTTTTTCGGGAAGCCCGGTTGCTTGCGCAGCTGCACTCGCTGTTTTAGATGTAATAGAAGAAGAGCAGTTAGTAGAACGTGCTAGAGTAATCGGGAATCGGATGATGGAAGTATTTAATGGCTGGAAAGAGAAGTACGAATGTATTGGAGATGTGAGAGGCCTTGGAGCTATGACGGCGATCGAACTTGTAAAGGATCGAAATACGAAAGAGCCAGCAACAGAAGAAGTAAAAGCGATTATGCAAGAAACACATAACAAAGGTGTAATCACAATAAGCGCTGGTATTTATGGTAATGTCCTTCGTTTCTTACCGCCGCTTGTTATCACAGATGAACAGCTGGAGGAAGGTCTTCATATTCTTGAAACGGCAATTGCGAAACTATCAAAATAGGAAACGATGATGGAGGCAGAGAAATGAGGTTTTTAAATTATATAAACGGCCAGTGGAAAGAGCCATCTGCGAATCAATATTCGAAAAATTACAATCCGCATAACGGAGACGTGTTGGGAGAATTTCCACTAAGCTCAAGAGAGGATACACAATCCGCGATTGCATCCGCGAAAGAAGCGTTTCAAAGTTGGCAAGGATTATCATTTCATGAGCGTGCTAGCTATTTGTGGAAAGCAGCCGCAATTTTAAAAGAACGAGTGACGGAAATCGGTCAAGATTTAACAAGTGAAGAAGGAAAGACACTTGCCGAAGGAATCGGCGAGACGAAGCGAGCAATCAGCATTTTGGAATACTATGCGGGGGAAGCAAATCAGCCGGTAGGGGAAATGATCCCTTCTGCAAATCCGAAAACAATGCTCTATAGTAAGCGCGTCGCGGTTGGACCAGTCGGACTCATTACACCATGGAATTTCCCAATTGCGATTCCAGCATGGAAAATGGCGCCAGCACTTATTTATGGAAATACGGTTGTCATTAAACCTGCTGAAATTACACCAAAATCCGTGTATCATCTTGTGAATGCTTTTCACGAGGCAGGAATTCCTGCTGGGGTTATCAATTGTGTTTTTGGAAAAGGCTCAGTCGTTGGAACGGAATTAACAGAAAATCCTGATATAAAAGCGATATCCTTTACTGGTTCGAATAGCGTCGGAAAAACCATTCAACAAACGGCGATTGCAAGCGGGAAAAAGGTGCAATTAGAAATGGGAGGAAAAAACCCATTAGTCGTATTAAAGGATGCCGATACCCAGAAGACAGTCGATATTGCGATAAGAGGTGCATTCATGTCAACAGGACAAAAATGCACAGCGACAAGCAGAGTGATTATTGAAGATGAAATTTATGAGGAATTTCGTAATCAACTCCTGTTACGCACAGAAGCTCTTAAAGTTGGAAATCCATTAGAAAATGCTACGTTTATGGGGCCGTGCGTATCCGAGAACCAGCAGCACTCTGTTTTATCGATGATTGAAGCAGGAAAGAAAGAGGCTTCTTTACTTTGCGGAGGTAGTGCACCAGAAGAAGATGAGTTAAAACAAGGATATTATGTTTTACCGACTATTTTTGAAGACGTACCGCAAGATGCACGAATTGCGAAAGAAGAAATCTTCGGTCCTGTTATCTGTTTGTTTAAGGTGAACAATTATCAAGAAGCGATTCATTTAGCGAACGATACAGAATACGGACTGAGTGCATCTGTTTGTACAAATAATCTCAGCCTGGCCCAGCAGTTTATTGACGATATGGAGGTTGGGATGGTTCATGTCAACTCAGAAACGGCAGGAGCAGAGCCACAAGTTCCGTTTGGCGGAATGAAAAATTCTAGTGCAGGACCACGTGAACAAGGAAAAACAGCTGCAGAATTTTATACACGAGTGAAGACAGTATATATCGATCAAGTATAAGTTATAAAATGGGGGATGAACATGCGTAAAGGTACTTTTTTCATGGCAGGACACTCAAGACTTCCGAAAGGGATGGCTGTACGGAGTGTCTATGAAACATTAACAATTACAATAGAGGCAGATCACAAATATCACGTTATTATTGAAGCGTCATGTACCCTTGCTACTGAACATGGAAGAGACTTTATTGCTCAAATGTTAAGAGGACATAGTTTACGAGATGGCATTGAAGAGATCACGCAAGAAATCTCGTATCACTATCAAGGAAAAGCACAAAATGCGATTATTAGTGCGGTAAAAGATTTGTATCGCCAATATACAAGCTATGTAAACGGCGAAAAGCCACAAGAAGAATATGAAGAAACAAATCTATAACAAACTGCCTAGTTTATTACGCTTTACTTTCTAAAGAGCATTCATAAACAAGAGCCAGTTATATTTCAGCTTATTTGATGAGCGAAATATAACTGGCTTTTTTATTTTTATCTAATGAGGAGGAAAGAATATGTCAAAATCAAACGAAGATGTAAAACAAAAAAGAGGGTGCGCGAAAAATGATGTAGTGAAAACTTGTAATATGTGTAAAGTATGTGGGCGGAAGAAGGAAAATGAAAAGCATATGTTAAAAGAAGGCTCTTTAAAATGAGAAAATTATAATAAATAAATATAGTGTCAGCTCTTACCGCTTCATATACAATAAAAGTAGGATTGCTCTTCTACTAAAGAGCACTTTTCAGAAGGAGGGAATGACTTGGAGAAAATGAAAGTAGAGTTTGAAGTGAAAGGATTCGGTGAAGAAGATCTAGTAAATGTTGATGGTGCTTTTAAAAGTATTGAAATTGCAAGAGTAAATGGCTTATCAAAAGATACGACATTAGGTGAGTTGGAATCAATTTTAAATGCTATGTTTGATGAAGTTGAAAAAAATTATGAAAATCCACCACAATTCACTGGAAGAATTACGATTCGAGCAAAGAAAGAGAATGCTGAAATTAAGTATTATGGCTAACTCTAACTGCATGGAAATAAATAATAAAAACATATTGACAGTATAAATATTTTGAATTATCATTTAATTATAAAGTGATAAGATCCATATGAGAAATTAGCCTTCTCTATATCCGATCTTCATTTTCTATTTTGCACATATTTTCATAAAAAAACTGTCTATTATTACTGTACTTTAAGAGATTAAAGAACACTCGTAATTTAAAGCCAGTTGTACGTTTTCTACGATTTGTATTGTAGATGCGTATGACTGGCTTTTTCGTTTTATTTAAACTAAAGGAGGAAATAACATGTCAGTGATTACAGAGCAAGTAGTGAAGATGAAATTTGCGAAGAAATATGAGGGCTATGAAATTGTTCCTCATCCAGAACATAAACGTTTGTATCATATTGTGTTAGATCAGCAATTGCTTCAGCAATTTTTCGCAGAGGTAAAAGAACATTCGGAGCAATCCTTACAATATATTCCGTATTCTCGCTTTATCCTCGCTGATCAAATGAAAAAATTCTTTGGTGAATCGTTTATGGAAAATGTTCGCGGTATTATTCACGACCGGGAAACAGGCGGGTTTACAATTGGTGTACAAGGCGAAACGATAGATGCAGGAGACTATGTGAAATTTGCAACGGCATTAACACATTTAATTGGTACACCTAACTTTGATGCAATGACAGGAACGTACTACGCGAGATTTAATGTGAAAGATACAGATGGCAGTGATTCTTACCTTCGCCAAGCATATCGATTATTCACGCTTCATACAGACGGGACATTTGTTGACGAACCGACAGATTGGCTCCTTATGATGAAATTTGAGGAAAAGAATGCGGTAGGGGGTGAATCACGTTTACTTCATTTAGATGATTGGGAAGAGCTTGAGAAGTTTCGAAAGCATCCACTCGCATCTGTCAAAGTCACATACAAAGCACCTCCAAGTAAAAATGCGCAGGAAATCGTCTACCGTGAAACATTTTTTGATGTAAACAATGCACCGTGTATTTGTTTTATTGATCAATTCGCTTATCCAGATAATATTGAACAGGCAACATATTTGAAGGAATTATCACACTCTGTGGAGAACTCTCCAGCAACGCACGCATTAAAATTACCAGTTGGAGATCTCGTTCTATTAAACAATCTCTTTTGGATGCACGGGCGCGCTCCTTTTGAGAAAAACAAAGATTTATATCGAGAGCTTATGCGCCAGCGCGGCTGTTTTTCTAAATAATACATGTGGCGGGTCTTTCAACAAGGCCTGCCTTTCCTAATATAGGGGATACAGACATAAGGGGGAAGTTAAATGTATGATTTTCTAATTATCGGCGGAGGAATTGTCGGCCTTTCAACTGGAATGGCCTTAACGAAAAAATTTCCTCATGCCAAAATCGCAGTCATCGAAAAAGAGGACGAACTTGCGCATCATCAAACAGGACATAATAGCGGTGTCATTCATTCCGGTATTTATTATAAACCGGGCAGCTATAAAGCGAAATTTGCGAAAGAAGGAAACGCAGCGATGGTGGAGTTCTGCAAAGAAAATGGCATTGCCTATGACATGTGCGGCAAGGTGATCGTGGCGACAGAAAAAGAAGAAATTCCTCTTTTACATAATCTGTATGAAAGAGGCCTGCAAAATGGGTTACATATTTCGAAAATCGACAAAGGAGAACTAGCGGAAATCGAGCCTCATGTAAAAGGATTAGGAGCTATTCGCGTTCCTTCCTGCGGCATCGCCGATTATAAAGGAGTCAGTCATACATTTGCACGTTTTATAGAGGAAAGCGGAGGAGAAGTACACTTAGGCACAAAGGCAGAACAAATTTTTGAACACAAAGATTTCGTTACAATCGAAACAAACAAAGGTGCCTTTGAAACGAAATTTCTCATTAACTGCGCCGGACTACATAGCGACCGAATCGCCAAAAAAACAGGAATACTAACAGACATGAAAATCGTCCCGTTCCGAGGCGAATATTATGAACTCGTTCCAGAAAAGCGCCACCTTGTAAAACACTTAATCTATCCTGTTCCAAACCCAGACTTCCCATTCTTAGGCGTTCACTTTACACGAATGATAAATGGGGACGTACATGCAGGGCCAAATGCAGTACTAAGTTTCAAGCGCGAAGGCTACACAAAAAAAGACTTTAACATAAAAGACTTCATGGAAACAATGACATACGCCGGCTTTTGGAAAATGGCAATGCCAAACATGAAAGAAGGCATGAAGGAAATGATTCGTTCTTTCAGTAAACAATCTTTTCTCAAAAGCTTGCAGCGCTTAATACCAGAGCTCACAGAGAAAGATATCGTTCCAACCCATGCTGGTGTAAGAGCCCAAGCCATTTTATCCAACGGAAATATGGTAGATGACTTCTGTATTATCCCGGGCATAAACTCTATGCATATTTGCAATGCCCCGTCTCCAGCGGCAACGGCGAGTTTGAAGATTGGGGAGGAGATTGTAGGGAAGGTGCCGGATGTGATTTTGGACCGAATTTCCTTGTCGAAAGCTACTTTTTGAGGTAGCTTTTTATTTTTTTTTGGTAAATAACGAAATTTATTGAATTACGGATATATGTTGAGAAACAATCGATATATTTGGAAAATAACTGATATAGGAGAAGAATACTCAATATTTCGGTATGAAATAGGAGGTATACGGGTATTTCCGAAATATTTATAGGGCGTATTTTCTTGTGTGAAAGCGCTTTATCACTTAACTTACACTACATGTCGTTAGACAAGGAATTGATTTTATGAAACAATAATATCAGGTAAGGAGAGGGTGCTTTTCCTTAAGTGCTTCGTATTGAATTTATTCTATAAGAGAAGGTGTGCTTAATGATTTTAAATTAAATAAGGAGCTGTTTTTATTATATGCAACAAAAAAATGATTTAGATTTTGGACCTCAAGATGTGAATATTGTTAATCCTAAACAAGCGAGGAAAGCTGTTGTTGCTACTGGCATTGGGAATGCAATGGAGTGGTTTGACTTTGGCTTATATGCGTATTTAGCGGTTACTTTAAGTCAATTATTCTTCTCGGGTGTCCACAATAGTGGTCTCCAACTTGTACTTACATTCGGTACATTTGCTGCCGCCTTTCTAGTTCGACCAATTGGAGGTATTTTCTTTGGTAGAATTGGTGATAAATATGGTCGAAAGATTGTTTTAAGTACGACTATTATTTTAATGGCGCTTTCTACATTATTCATCGCACTGCTGCCAACTTATGAACAAATTGGTATTTGGGCACCGATACTATTATTAGTTGCTCGAATGATTCAAGGTTTTTCCACAGGAGGCGAATATTCAGGTGCAATGGTTTATATCGCAGAATCTTCTCCAGATAAAAAGCGTGGTATACTCGGTAGTGGTCTTGAAATTGGAACACTCTCAGGTTACATTGCTGCTTCGGTAATCGTTACCATTTTGACGTTATTGTTAACAGATGAACAAATGCTTAGTTGGGGATGGCGTATTCCTTTCTTAATTGCTGCACCAATTGGTTTGGTCGGTTTATATTTACGCCGTCATTTAGACGAATCTCCAATCTTTCAAAAGATGGAAAAAGCACAAGAGGAATCTGAAGACAATGAACAAATTCCGTTTATCGATATTTTAAAATATCATAAAAAGGACTTCCTGCTTAGCACAGTAATTGTTGCCTTCTTTAATATTACTAACTATATGATCCTTTCTTTTATCCCTTCTTATCTAACACAAATATTAAAAATCAAAGAAACAACTGGTTTAATCATCATTTCAATTACGATGGCACTTATGATTCCATTGGCGCTTTACTTTGGTAAATTAAGTGATAAGGTTGGCAATAAACGTGTAGTACAATTTGGTTTACTTGGTTTAACATTATGTTCAATTCCAGCATTTTTACTAATAGGTAATGGGCATATTGCAGCCGTTTTTGCGGGTATTCTTGTTTTAGGTTTCTTCCTTAGTGTTTATGAAGGAACACTGCCTTCGTTGTTACCAGCTCTCTTTTTCACAGATGTACGTTATCGTGCACTTTCTATATCCTTTAATATTTCTGTATCCATATTTGGTGGTACAACACCACTTGTATGTTCATACTTAGTTCATGCTACTGGTAATGCTCTAGCACCAGCATTTTATTTAACAGGTATAAGCTTAATTGGATTAGTTGTATTTAGTTTACTATTTGTTACCACATCAGGGCGTGCATTAAAAGGCTCTTATCCTACCGTAGAAACGAAAAAAGAGGCACATCAAATAGCTAAGCAAGACCCTGAAGAAACACTTTGGTGGCATGAAGAATCTTTAGAAATTGAAGCAGAGAGACAATCGTAATAATGATTGTTTGAATTTTCAATATAAAAAAGCCTCCTGTTAAAGGAGGCCGCTGAATGCAAAACAAGAAAGGTGATTTTTCGTTCAATTTGGAACGGAAAATCACCTTTTTCTTTATTCTGTTTCATTTTGTTTCGTTCATTTTAATTATATGAAATTTTTTGTTTGATTCTGTTGTTCAGCTTAAAATGTATACTCTCTAAATGGAAAAAGATGAGTATAATCAAATTGTGTAGAAAAATGTGAAATTTGAAAGGGAGGGGATAGTGATGCAGTTAGAACAACAGGATTTGTTTAAAGGGGAAAGAGTTGTTATGGAGCGAAAAGCGAATGCAATGATTGATTTTAAAGAATTTGGTATGAAAAAATCAAATATAGCCCTTTTAGAAAACAGGAAGCGATTGGCGGAAAGTTATATGTAACGAACTATCGGCTTATTTTCAAATCACATTCTATAAATCGTGTAAGGGCTATGTACAGTATCCTACTATCTACTATTCAATTTGTTAAGGACGATTCTTTTCTTGTAGGGGTTCTGCCGCATACCCATCAAACTAAGATTTTAAAATACCATGCCCATCAACCTAATATTTTGGAGTACCCCAAAACAAAAATTTTATCTCACTACAGTTGTCTATGAGAATTCAGTTCATTTTTTTGTTTTAGGGAACAATTAATTTCCAATACATGTCTTAATGCGAAAATGTGATATTTCGTTCTCTATATGTAATATTGCATATAAATATATATTGATATAAATGTAAGCGCTTACTATAATAAGAGTATAAAGATTTACCACATCTTAATACTCAAAAAAGAGGAGGAAATAATATGGCAATCGCAATGGCAGTTGTATCATTCTTAGGTGGAATCATCCCATTAGTAGGAGAACTTTTAAAAGCAGTAATGTAAGTTCAATATCTTACTATACAAAAAAAGAGGAGGAAATAATATGGCAATCGCAATGGCAGTTGTATCATTCTTAGGTGGAATCATCCCATTAGTAGGA
>NZ_JAEHBX010000309.1:0-299 GCF_016483395.1 Bacillus cereus group sp. N21 | reverse complement strand
CATTTGTTACCACAATTATACCACTTCTGTTTATAAAGGTATTCACTAAAAATAAACGTTTATAAAAGAATTCCATTTACCTTTATAAACGCTCGTTCGCTTTTTAGGACGGTTCATTTGTAAAACTCACTTATTATGACTTTGCGCATAAATAATATAAGGATTAAATTCCTGAATTTTCACAATATTTAGCACAAATAATACCAATTTACTATAATATGTAATTTATGTAAAATCATAATTAAGCTAAACTCTTCTTTAAATTCTTGCCCCTAACAAGGATTTAAAGACCATGCTAT
>NZ_JAEHBX010000308.1:0-303 GCF_016483395.1 Bacillus cereus group sp. N21 | reverse complement strand
GTGCAGACTTCAGATGAGTGCAAAAACTGATAAGAAAGCGCAAAGTACCAAACGAATAATATGTCTGCAGAGCCAATCGCAATAGCCGAGAGCTCTGAGGAATTAAAGGAGGATATGCGATGCCACACGCATCAGAAACACCGATTGCGTCCGCTGTCACTCTGCTCATTGATTGGAACTCCATTGAATGGAGGAAACTCAATAATTGGGTTCGAAGGATACAACAGCGAATCTACCGTGCCGAACAACTTGGTCAGCGTAGAAAAGTAAAAGGATTACAACGCTTGTTAATGAGAAGTGAAG
>NZ_JAEHBX010000307.1:0-304 GCF_016483395.1 Bacillus cereus group sp. N21 | reverse complement strand
TTATGGTTACGCATTACGACGAAGTAGCGGCTTATTCGTCTCGCCGCATTGTACTGCGAGACGGGAAAGTTACAGAAGATAGAAGGTGTGCAGTATGAGTTTACTAGATAGTATGAAAATTGCCTTATCGTCTATTTTAGCTCATAAACTACGCTCGGCTTTGACGATGCTTGGGATTATTATCGGTGTAGGCTCTATTATTACCGTCGTTGCGATTGGGCAAGGTGGGGAAGCTGCATTGAAATCTCAATTTGTTGGATCAGGTAATCAAACGGTTCCGATTCATTATAGTGCTGATATGAAT
>NZ_JAEHBX010000306.1:0-305 GCF_016483395.1 Bacillus cereus group sp. N21 | reverse complement strand
TACAAAAGTAGCGCAAACAAAAGTAGAAGGAACGAAGACGTGGAAGGATGGAAATGCGACAAACCGTCCGACAACGATCAAAGTAGACCTACTACAAAATGGAAAAGTAATTGATACAAAAGAAGTGAGCGCAGCGGGCGAATGGAAATATGCGTTTACAGACTTAGCGGCATATGATGCCGAAGGAAATGCGTACAAGTATGAAGTAAAAGAACCACGCGCAGATGGAAATATCGCAGCACAATAGCGTTCTGCAAATACAAATAGCCAAGTACGGCAAGCAAAAGTATAAGGGACGCAGAGGG
>NZ_JAEHBX010000305.1:0-318 GCF_016483395.1 Bacillus cereus group sp. N21 | reverse complement strand
ATACAGATTACTCCTACATTGCGGTTTCAATGGGGGTATAGTGGGCATGTATTAGGAGCGGTTTGGTTTTTAGTGGATATGTGTAATACATACGTATTTTATTCTGGTGATTATTCCGCAGAATCTAATATACTACGAGCTAATTTACCTGAGAAGTTGCGAAGCAATATAAAAATTGCAATTGTAGATGCCGCTTACCACACTGATGATGTTTCGCAAAATGAAAGATTAGACGATCTATGTGCAGAAATTGAACGAGTTATGAAAAATAAAGGAGTAGCATTACTACCGCTGCCGCAACTTGGTAGGGCGCAAGAT
>NZ_JAEHBX010000304.1:0-320 GCF_016483395.1 Bacillus cereus group sp. N21 | reverse complement strand
GTTGATTTCCAAGGGTACTAACAGGTATTTCTCGTTCCTTACTACTAATAATCCCCTTTGTTACACTACCTTCTAGCCCCAATGGATTCCCAATGGCTATTACCGTTTCCCCTGTACGAATTTTTTCTGAGTCTCCAAGTGTTGCGACTCTTTTTACATCTGCCCCGTCAATTTCTAATACCGCTAAATCTAATAATGGATCTGTCCCTACTACTTTAGCGGGGACCTTTCTACCATTATTCAATTTCACTTCTACTTTATTCGCACCGTCTATCACATGATTATTTGTAACAATGAAAGCCTTATTGCCGTTTTTTTTA
>NZ_JAEHBX010000303.1:0-320 GCF_016483395.1 Bacillus cereus group sp. N21 | reverse complement strand
TTTGCAAAATAATATCATGATGATAATGCTTCCACTTGAATAAATTTCGCTTTTCCATACTGATCACGCACCTTTTTAGAGTAATAGTATCAGTATGTCCAAGATTTAGAGATTACTTGCAATTATCTTGAAGTTTTTGCACCAGAACCGGAAAAGGAGTATTTCACTAATAAGACAGCTAAAGTGGAGGAAATTATATTACTGTTTTCGAAAAGTGAACTTGGGAAATTATACGATTTTTTTACGGTTCTGGTGCAAAAATAAATTATAAAAAAAGTAGGACCTGAATTTCCTACTAAATTACAGATTATGATGCGATA
>NZ_JAEHBX010000302.1:0-322 GCF_016483395.1 Bacillus cereus group sp. N21 | reverse complement strand
AGAAGCAGGATTAACAAAGAGCCCATTCGTTGCTGTTTTTGATAATATCGGTATTCCGTATGCAGCTGATATTATGAACTTTGTTATTCTTACTGCTGTTCTTTCTGTCGCAAACTCAGGACTGTACGCCGCAACTCGCATGCTTTGGTCATTATCAAAAAATGAAATGGCGCCAGCCTTTTTAAAGAAATTATCATCACGAGGAATACCACTAAACGCTTTAATCTTGACGATAGCTATTTCTGCTTTTTCTCTTTTGACAAGCGTGGTAGCTGCTGAAACGGTTTATTTATGGCTTATTTCGATTTCTGGAGTCATTACA
>NZ_JAEHBX010000301.1:0-323 GCF_016483395.1 Bacillus cereus group sp. N21 | reverse complement strand
AACAGATACCCTTCATTTGAAAAGACAAGTGAAGGGCTTTTTATGCGTGTAGTACAGCTTTTAAAGTCTGTATTTGTTTAGTTGACTCTTCTCTTTTTGAACGCGGCTGTTCAGGAGTTTCATTCAAATCCATTGCAACTTTTTTCCCATCTACACAAGCTAAAAATACTGCGCCTATAACCTCTAAAATTTTTTTCATCATGTATTCGCTCCTTTGTTTCATTTCTTGTCTTAATTGTATATGGAAGTGTGTGGACGAACTATCGAACGAGATGACAATAGCATTACATTGTTGTAATGGAATGACTAGTGGAATGCAAGGG
>NZ_JAEHBX010000300.1:0-323 GCF_016483395.1 Bacillus cereus group sp. N21 | reverse complement strand
GTTACTTCGGGTTATTCCACCCCTAGATGTCCAACGCTTGGACGTTCTTTTTTACGGTTGATATTTTACGCAGGAACTGAACGGCTTGGTTTTCGCACTTTGATTTCTTCCTGCAACCTTATATATCAAGTTATCAAAGAACTTTATGGAACCTGCTACATCCTCATATGCAATATTGCATATGAGGATGTATTGATAAAACATAGGCGCTTACTATAATATAAATCACATCGTAGCAACAACAAAAGGAGGTGAAATCATATGGCAATCGCAATGGCAGCTTTAAAATTTATCGGTGGGATCCTTCCACTCGTACAAGAACT